>DATFPJ010000232.1:0-3616 GCA_035264865.1 Solirubrobacterales bacterium | reverse complement strand
CATGCCGCCCAAACCGAAGGGCGAAGTGTGCTCGCCGATCTGGTAGCGGGCGAGCTGCGACTCGTCGCTGACCTCGTCGACGAACTCGGCATCGTCGTGGCGGCGGGGGTCCTTCGTGTAGAGGCCGGCTTGATCGGTGAGCAGCACGAGCAGCCTGGCCTCCAGCATGATCGCGACCTGCGCGGCGAGGAAGTCGTTGTCCCCGAAGGTGATCTCGTCCGTGGCCGTCGTGTCGTTCTCGTTGACCACCGGGAGCACCCGCCAGGTGAGCAGCCTGCCGAGCGTCTGGCGCGCGTTGAGGTAGTGGGTGCGGAGCTGGAGGTCGGACGCCGTGAGCAGGACCTGGGCCGCCCGCACGTCCGCCTTGCCCAGCCGCTCCTCGTAGGCGCGAAAGAGGCTCCCCTGTCCCACCGCCGACGCCGCCTGCAACTCGTCGATGGCCGACGGGCGTCGTCCCAGCTCCAGCACCCGCATCCCCCGGGCGATCGCGCCGGAGGTGACCAGCACCACGTTCTCGCCGCCGTCATGCAGCGCGGCGACCTGCTCGCAGACGCGATCGAGCACGTCCGAGCGCAGCGCGCCGCCCTCGCCGGCGACGATCGAGGAACCGAGCTTTGCGACCACGGTCACGGCGCGGCAAGTGTAGGTACGCACATCGCCGCGGCGCGGGCGTATTCTCGCCCGGTGACCGAATTCAGAACGGTCCGCGTTGCAGCGATTCAGGCGACGCCGGTGATCCTCGACGCCGAGGCCACGGTCGACAAGGCGATCGGACTGATCGGAGACGCGGCCGGTGACGGTGCGGAGCTGGTGGTTCTTCCCGAGACCTTCGTGCCGCTCTATCCATCCGGCAGTTGGGCGAAGGCGGCGGCGGCCTTCGACGGGTTCGACGAATTCTGGGAGCGGCTCTGGACGAACTCCGTCGAGGTTCCCGGGCCGCTTGTCGATCGACTCGCCGCGGCGTGCGCCGAGCACAGCGTGCACTGCGCGATCGGCGTAAACGAGCGCGAGCTCGAGCGGCCGGGAACGATCTACAACGCGCTCCTTCTGATCGGGCCCGAGGGCTTGCTCGCGAAGCATCGCAAGCTGATGCCGACGCATCACGAGAAGCTCTTCCACGGGATTGGTTCCGGCGGTGACCTGGAGGCGGTCGAGACGCCGCTCGGCCGCATCGGCGGCCTGATCTGCTGGGAGAACCACATGCCGCTCGCTCGCTACGCCGTTTACCGCTCAGGCCCTCAGATCTGGATCGCCCCCACTGCCGACGACAGCGACGGCTGGCTCGCCAGCGTGCGCCACATCGCGATCGAGTCGGGTGCCTACGTCATCTCGGTCCCTCAGTACATCCCGCGCTCGGCCTTCCCGGACGACTTCCCGGTGGAACTGCCGGACAAGGAGGTCTTCGGCCGCGGCGGCGCCGCGATCATCGAGCCGACCGAGGGCGAGGTGATCGCGGGGCCGCTCTACGACCGCGAGGGCATCGTGACCGCGGATTGCGACCTGCGGGAAGGCCTACATGCCAAGCGGTGGTTCGACTCGGTTGGCCACTACAGCCGAGAGGATCTGCTGCTCGCGGAGATCGAGATGGACCCGGCTTCCGCGGCCGCGAATCAGGACGGGTCCAGCTCGAACTCGAGGTCCCCGACCACGACCTCGTCGCCGGGCTCGAACCCCGCCCGCTGAAGCGCGGCGATCACGCCGATCTCACGCAGCCGCCCCTCCAGATAGTCGAGCGCCTCCGGGTTCTCGAGATCGTGGCGGGCAACCAGTAGCTCGATCCCGCGTCCGAGCACCCGAAACCGTCGGTCGCCCTCCGGCAGCACGTCGAAGCCCTCCTCCTCTCCCGGCCGGTAGACGCGATGCTCCGCCTCGAACTCGGCGGCCGGCTTCCGAGGCGCCGGCTCCTCCGGCGGGGCCTCGAAGATCGCGCCGACCAGGTCGTCGAGCCCCGCCCCGGTGGCCGAGCTGATGCACAGCACGGCGACCCCGCCCGAGTCGAACCGCTCCCGCCATTCCGCGACCATCCGCTCGGCGTCCTCTCCGGGGACGAGGTCGATCTTCGATAGCGCGATCAGCTCGGGCAGCTCGTCGAGGCCCGCCCCGTAACCGGCCAGCTCCTCGCGGACAGCCCTGTAGTTCGCCTCGGGATCCCCGTCCGGAGGGGCCACCTCGACGAGATGCACGAGCAGCCGGCAGCGTTCCAGGTGGGCGAGAAACTCGTGACCGAGTCCCGCTCCCTCGGCTGCGCCCTCGATCAGGCCCGGGATGTCGGCGAGCACCAGCTGGCGATCGTCGAGGTCGATCGTCCCCAGGTTGGGCTCGACGGTCGTGAACGGATAGTCGGCGACCTTCGGATCCGCGCGGGTGAGGCGCGCGAGCAGCGACGACTTTCCCGCGTTCGGCAAGCCCACCAGCCCTACGTCCGCGAGCAGCTTCAGCCGGAGCTCGATCTCGCCGGACTCGCCCTCGAGCCCCTTCTCCGCGAAGCGCGGAGCCTGCCGGGTCGAGGTCGCGAACCGCTTGTTGCCATGACCCCCGGATCCGCCCCGGGCGACGACGAGCCGCTGCCCGTCCTCCATCAGTTCCGCCTCCGAGCCGTCCAGGCCCCGGACGACCGTCCCGGGCGGCACCGCGATCACCCGGTCTTCCCCGCGCTCGCCGTGCTGGCGCTTGCCCTTGCCGTGCCGGCCGCGACCGGCGCGGAAGTGCCGGCTGCGGCCGAGGGAGGAGAGATCGCGACGCTGCGCGTCGCAGACGAGCACCACGTCGCCGCCCCGTCCGCCGTCCCCACCGTCGGGGCCGCCGCGCGGCACATGCGCCTCGCGTCGGAAGCTGACCACGCCGTTGCCTCCGCGGCCGCCCTCCACGTAGATCTTCGCTCGGTCGAAGAGCATGCCGCGAAGTTAGACGCGGGAGCGCCGGTCCGGCGGCTAGCTGCTCTCAGCCGCCCGAGCCCTCGGCAGCCAGCGGCGGCGCCGTGGCTACCCGGAAACGGCGCCCGGTACCTACTCGCCGGCGACGACGGAGATCGTGCGGCCGCGGCGCCCGGTGCTGAACTCCACGACGCCGGGGCGCGTGGCGAAGATCGTGTGGTCGCGGCCGATGCCGACCCCGTCGCCGGGACGGAAGCGCGTGCCGCGCTGGCGCACGATGATCTCGCCGCCATTCACCGTTTGCCCCGCGAACACCTTCACGCCGAGCATCTTGGGGTTGGAGTCCCGTCCGTTCCGGCTCGAGCCGAGCCCTTTCTTATGAGCCATCGCTCTTCTCCTCTGCCGATTTCTTTGCGGCGGGCTTGCGAGTGAGCATCTTCACGTCCGTGATCTCCAGCCGGGTGAGCTCGGAGCGGTGCCCGGCGCGGCGCCGGTAGCCCTTCTTCGGCCGGTACTTGAACACCCGCAGCTTCGGCCCGCGCTCGTGCCCGGCGACGGTCGCCTCGACCTTGACCTTCTCCAGGTCCTTGCCGAGCACCATCTCCTTGTCGCGGAAGGCGACCGCGCGCAGGTTCACCTTGTCGCCCTCGTCCGCGCTCAGGCGATCGACGAGCAGGGTCGAACCCTTCTCGACTCGGTACTGCTTTCCGCCTGTTTCGATCACTGCGTAGCTGGCCATCGTC
>DATFPJ010000231.1:0-2475 GCA_035264865.1 Solirubrobacterales bacterium | reverse complement strand
CTCCATCAGCTCCTCGAAGCCCTCGTCGTCGATGGAGAGTCCCTCCTCGGCGAGCAGCTCCTTCGTCAGGTCGTAGGGAAAGCCGTAGGTGTCGTGCAGCCGGAAGGCGTCATCCGCCTCGACCCAGGAGGTCCGATCCTCGTGGGCGTGGCGAATCAGGTCCCGCACCATTTGCATGCCGCGGTCCAGGGTGCGGCCGAAGCTCTCCTCCTCGTCGTTGACCCAGCGCCGCACGGTCTCGCGCTCGGCCGCCAGTTCCGGATAGGTGGGCCCCAAGATGTCGAGGGCGCCATCGGCGAAGCGCTCCATGAACGGTGGATCCAGCCCCACCGAGCGGCCGCGATGGATCGCGCGACGGAGGATGCGGCGCAGCACGTAGCCGCGCTCCTCATTGGAGGGGACGACGCCGTCGGCGATCATGGCGGCGGCGCCGCGCGAGTGATCCGCGAGGATCCGCATCGCCCGGTCCGTGGCGCCGTCCTCGCCGTACGCGCGTCCCGAGAGCTGTTCGGCGAGGCCGACCAGCGGGCGGAGCACGTCCGTGTCGAACACTGACTCGACCCCTTGGAGGATCGCCGCCATCCGCTCCAGCCCCATACCCGTGTCGATGCTCTTCATCGGCAGCTCGCCGAGGCCGCCGTCCTCCCGCAGCTCATACGTCATGAAGACGTGGTTCCAGTACTCGACGTAGCGGTCGGTGTCGTCGCCCGGCCGATCCTTGGGTGAGCCGAACTGGACGCCGCGGTCCAGATACATCTCGGAGCACGGACCGCAGGGCCCGGTGTCCCCGGCCTGCCAGAAGTTCTCGGCGCGCGGCAGCGCGACGATCCGCTCCTCAGGGACGCCGATCGACCGCCAGATCTCGATTGCCTCCTCATCGGGTCCGAGGCCGAGCTCCTCGTCTCCGGCGAAGACCGTGACCCAGATCAGCTCGGAATCGAAGCCGAATCCCTGGGTCGAGAGCTCCCAGCCCCAGGCGATCGACTGCTCCTTGAAGTAGTCGCCGAAGCTCCAGTTCCCGAGCATCTCGAAGAAGGTCAGGTGCCTCGCCGTGTTGCCGATCTCGTCGATGTCGACCGTCCTGAAGCAGCGCTGGACGTCGGCGACGCGCGGCGCCGGCGGGTTCTCGTCGCCGCGGAAATAGGGCTTGAACGGCTGCATCCCAGCCGTGGTCAGCAGTACCGACGGATCGTCGAACGACGGCACCAGCGACGCCGACGGCACGATCCGATGCCCTCGCTCCTCGAAGAACGAGAGGTAGGTGCTGCGGATCTCCTCGGCGTTCATGGAGCGGAGTCTAGGAGCGCCTCACTCGCGGAGGCGCTCCCGGACCCGGCCCGGCTCAGCAGCTCTTGGCCGTGAAGTCGTTCACTGTGCCCGGCGCCGCCGCGGCCCGGTAGCTGTACTCCTGTTCGGCGCCGCCGGTGATTCTCGTCGGGTCGGCGCTCGCGGCCGTGGCGAAGCCGAACGTCGCCGCGATCGTGGCAAGCACGATCGAAGCTCTCGGATGTGCGTGTATCAGGCGATCGTGCCGTGGCCCACGACGAGGTCCCCGTCGAGCAGGCAGGCGACCTGTCCGGGGGCCGCGCCGTCCACGGGCTCTGCGAGGGTGACCACGGCCTCGCTCCCGTCCCCGTTCACCTCGAGCCGGCATGCCCTGCGGGACGAGTGGTAGCGGAGCCTGACGCCGTCCACCCGCTCTGCGGGCCGGTGGAGCCTCGTGTCCCAGATGCGGACGCGCCGCGTGGCCAACTGATCGCGCGTGCCGGCGACGACCGTGTTCGTGTCGGGGTCGGTCCGCAGCACATACAGCGGCTCTCCCCCACCGACCCCGAGCCCCCGGCGCTGCCCGACGGTGAAGTTGTGGGCGCCCTCATGTGCGCCGAGCCGGCGTCCGCCCGGGTCCACGACGTCACCGCGCCGATCCTCGAGTCCGGCGTGGCGTCTCAGGAATTCCCGCTTGCCCTGTCCGGCCAGGAAGCAGAGGTCCTGGCTCTCGGCCCGGCCCGCCACTTCGAGCCCGGCGGCCGCCGCCTGCTCACGGACCTCGGGCTTGGTCAGCTCTCCGAGGGGGAACCGCAGGCGGGCCAGCGACTCCGGTCGCAGCCCCGAGAGCATGTAGGTCTGGTCCTTGGCCTCGTCCGCGGGCCTGGCGAGGAGCGGGCCGTCGCCGTCGTCCTCCAACCGGGCGTAGTGCCCGGTGGCGAGCCGGGCGGCGCCGAGTCGCTTGCCGAGGGCGATCATCGCGTCGATCCGCAGCTCGCCGTTGCAGAGGACGCAGGGGTTCGGCGTTCGGCCCTCGGTATAGCCGCGAACGAAGGGGCCGACGACGCCGGCGCGGAACTCGTCCTCGAGGTCTAGCGTCAGGTGCGGGAGACCCAGCGAGTGCGCGACGCGCCGCGCACCGAGCACGGCCTCGGGCGAGCAACAGCTGCGCTCCCCGTCCGTCCGCACGTCCGCCCAGAGCTTGAGCGT
>DATFPJ010000230.1:0-4574 GCA_035264865.1 Solirubrobacterales bacterium | reverse complement strand
GCGCCGGTTCAAGGGGATCAAGGGCGAGACCGCCGTCCACCGCGTGCGGCACTCCGAGTAGCGGCCTGATCCGCGCCGCCAGCGCGGGCGTAACGCTGCCGATGGTCGCGAGTCTGGATCCCAGATGGCACTCCTGATCCTGTTCGCGCTCGTCGCCGGGGCGGGCACCGCCCTGTCGCCATGCGTACTGCCGATCCTGCCGGCCGTCCTCTCCGCGGGCGTGACCGGCGGGCGGCGCCGGCCGCTGGGTGTGGTCACGGGGCTCGCGCTCTCCTTCACCTTCGCGACCGTCGGGCTGGTCTATGTGCTCGACGCGCTCGGGCTGCCGAACGGCTTCGCCCGGGGTCTCGCGATCGTGGTGCTGTTGGTGTTCGGGATCTCATTGCTGGTCCCGCCGATCGGCGACCGCATCGAGGCCTTCGCCAGCGGCCTCGCCCCTGGGCCGGCCCGCTTCCGAGGCGAGGGCTTCGCCTCGGGCCTCGTCGTGGGCGCGAGCCTCGGGCTGGTCTACGCGCCGTGTGCGGGGCCGATCCTCGCCGGAGTGATCGTCGTATCCGCGGCCCAGGACTTCACCGCCGGGCGTCTCGCGGTCGCAGTCTCGTACGCGCTCGGGTCAGCAGTCGTGTTGTACCTGCTGCTCCTCGGCGGCAGGCGCTTCGCGCAGCGGCTCGCGCCCGTGCGCGGCCGCGTGCAGATGGCGCTCGGGGCCGTGATGGTGCTGGTCGCGGTGGCGATGACCGCGAACCTCGACACCCGATTCCAGACCGCGATCGCCAGCGACCTGCCGGACTTCCTGGTCAACCCGACGGGTGGGATCGAGCGAAGCGACGCGGTCAGCGCGGACCTGGCCAAGGTCCGCCAGAGCGGGCCGGCGATCGTGCCGCCCGCGGACCTCGACAAGCCGCTCAGCCTCGACACCTACGGACAGGCGCCGGATTTCACCGGCACGCAGGATTGGTTCAACACGCCGGGCGGGGAACCGCTCTCGATGGAGGAGCTGCGAGGAAAGGTCGTCCTGATCGACTTCTGGACCTACACCTGCATCAACTGCATCCGCACGCTGCCCTACCTCCAGGCCTGGCAGCAGCGCTACGGGCGGGAGGGTCTCGTGATCGTCGGCGTCCACTCGCCCGAGTTCCCTTTCGAGAGGGACGCGGGCAACGTCCAAGCGGCGATCCGGCAGAACCACCTGACCTACCCGGTGGTCCAGGACAACGACCTGGCGACCTGGAACGCATGGGGCAACCAGTACTGGCCGGCGGACTACCTGGTCGACGCCCAGGGCAATGTCCGCGACGCGCACTTCGGCGAGGGCGACTACGACGAGACCGAGCGGGCGATCCGCACGCTCCTGCACGAGGCGGGCAGAGGCGATCTCGGGCCAGGGGCTCGCGCTCGTGCGCAGGCGCCGTCGGCTGGGGAGCGGACGCCGGAGACCTATCTGGGCGCCGCGCGTGCCCAGGGCTGGATTACCCCGGTTCACCCAGGCCACCAGGACTTCGGCGCTCTGCCTGGTCCGCTCTCCGCCAACCAGTTCGCCTATGCCGGGCGCTGGGCGATCACCGACGAGGACGCCACCTCGGAGGAGGGGGCGGAGATCGACATGGAGTTCGACGCTCGGCGAGTGTTCCTCGTGCTCGGGTCGCCGGACCAGGCGCGGCATATCCAGGTCCTCCTCGATGGCCGCCCGATTCCAGCCAAGCTCGCCGGCGCCGATGTCCACGGCGACCGGGTGACGGTGCGGGGGCAGCGCCTCTACCGCCTGGTCGACCTACCCGCGGTCTCCGAGCACCGCCTCTCCCTGATCTTCGATCCTGGGATCTCCGGCTACGCGTTCACGTTCGGGTAGGGCGGACCACATCGTCCGTTTCACCTGGCGCAGCTGACCACCGGTCGCGCCGAGGCAGTCGCCATCCTCAGCGAGCTGATCCACCGCAGGACCGAGCGGGCCGGTGCCCCGTAGGATCAGTGACGTGGACTCGGAACGCGCACGCGCGAGGCTCGCCGAGGAGCGGGCGAGGATCGAGAGGGAGCTGGCCGGTCTCGGTCGTCCCGAGGCGGCGGACTCGCCCGAGGACAGCGGCGATCAGGCGCAGGACCTCGAGCAGGATCAGACCGACGAGGGCCTGCGCCAGGACCTCGAGCGGACGCTCGAGGCGATCCAGCGCGCCGAAACGCGGCTCGAGGAGGGCACCTACGGCGTCTCGGTGGTCAGCGGCGACCCGATCCCCGACGAGCGCCTAGAGGCGCTCCCCTGGGCCGACCGCAAGGTCGACGAGTAGAGGGTCCTCAGGGCTTCCGCGCCGCGACCAGCAGGTTGTAGAAGAGCTCGGGCGGCAGCCTCGGCTCCAGCCACTGATTGTCGACCCGCTGCAGCGCGAGGTAGCTGCGGAAGGCGAACCGCCGCCAGCCCCATGGAACCTGATCGGGCTCGGCGCTTGCCTCCAGCGTCCGCACGGTCCAGCCGTGCATCGAGGCGAGCAGCTCCTCGCCCCGCACCCTGACACCGCTCAGCCCTGCGTCGCGGCAGAAGCGGCGCAGATCCCCGGGCGAGAAGGCGTGCACGTCCACCTCGAACTCGAGCCCATGGCCGTTGGGGTCCGACTCGGCTTCGTAACGCCGCGCGGACGCCCCCACCAGCCGCCGCCAGAGCGGCGCCGCGAGCAGTGCGGTCCGTTTCGGAAGGGCGGCGAGGAAATCGCCGTAGCGCGAGGGCTCCCCGCAGAAGGCGAGGGCCCCCCCGGGCCGTAGCACCCGCGCGAACTCCGAGAACGCCTGGCGAAGCTCCGGGATGTGATGGAGCACGGCATGGCCGAAGACGAGATCGAAGCTCTCATCCGCGAAGGGCAGCGTCTCCGCCTCGGCGGCAGCAGTCCGAACCTCAAGCCCCAGATCGGCCGCGTTCCGCTCGAGCGTCGCCAGCATCCCGGGGGAGATGTCCGTCGCCGTGGCCCTCTCGATCAACCCGGCCTGCAGCAGATTGAGCGAGAAGTAACCCGTCCCCGCCCCGATCTCGAGCGCGTCGTCGAAGGTTCGGCCGCCGTCCCGTCCAAGCGCCTTGCGCAGCTTGCCCGTCACCTGCTCCTGGCCGGTCGCACCGAAGTCGATTCCCCACTTCGAGTCGTAGGACTCCGCCGCCGCGTCGTGGTAGCGCTCGTTTACTTCCTTGATCCGGTTGGGGCTCGCCGGGCTCGGCACGGCGAGGGATCGTAGCCCCGCGCCGCCCTACCGGTCGGAGGTCTCGATCGCCCGCAGCGAGAGCCCGATCGGGATCACCGATGACTCTGCGCGTCGGCCCCGTCGGCAGACGGCGCACGGACTCGGTCCCTAACGTCCGCGGCTGTGCCGGAAGCAGACGAGACCTTCGTCCAGCAGAACCAGCCCGAGGGGGTGCCCCCGCTCGAATTGACGGGCGAGCGCACCCTTCCGGACGTCCCGGAGGAGAACTACTGGTATCGCCGGCACGTCGCGGTGTACGAGTGGATCGCCGAGCGCTGCCAGGGGCTCCGAGTCGTGGACCTGGCGAGCGGTGAGGGCTACGGCTCGGACCTGCTCGCCGGCTCGGCGTCAGAGGTGATCGGCGTCGATGCAAACCCCGAGGCCTTCGAGCACGCCCGGAACCGCTACCGCCGCCCCAACCTGAGCTTCGAGCGAGGACTGGTCGAGGAGTTCGATCGGGAAGTGGACGCCGTGGTCTTCCTCCAGACGATCGAGCACATCCACGAGCCCGACCGGCTGCTCGAGCGGATCGCGCGGATCGCCCCGATCGCCTACGTCTCGACCCCCAACCGCCTCACCCTCGCTCCACCCGGTGCCGAGAAGTCGGATAACCCCTGGCACCTGCGCGAGTACGACGCGCGCGAGTATCGCGAGCTGCTCGAGCCTCACTTCGGCACTGTCGAGCTGCGCGGTCTCTTCCACGCCCGCAAGCTCCGCGCCCACGAGCTGGCGATCCGGCTGGGCTGGGATCGCGTGCACCGCGCGCTGCGGATCACGAAGCCCTTCTACGACCGGTTCACCCCCGCCATCAGCGCTCGCGACTTCCGCCTGCGGCCGGGAGATCTCGATCGCGCGCTGGACTTCGTGGCGATCTGCCGCCGCTGAGCGATGGCGGAGCGCACCGTCGGCGATCTCGCCATCGTCCTGCACTCGCACATGCCCTACGTCGAGGGCTTCGGCACCTATCCCTTCGGCGAGGAGTGGCTCTTCGACGCGTTCGCCCGCTCCTACCTACCCGTCCTCGAGGTGGCGGATCGCGTGACGATGACCGTCACCCCGGTGCTGGCCGACCAGCTGGAGGCGGATGGCGTGGGGGAGAGGATGATGCGCTTCCTGCGCCGCCACCGGATCGATGCCGCCGACCGTGACGTCGCGGACGCCGGGGCCGCCCTCAGGCCCGCCGCCAGGGCCGAGGCCGATCACTACACGAGGGCGCTCCGGGCCCTGGTCAGGCTCGGCGGACACCCGCTGCGCGCCTTCCAGGCCGCGCAGGAGAGGGGCCGCGTGGCGCTCATGAGCTCGGCGGCGACTCACGCCGTCCTGCCCAAGCTCGCCACCCAGGCGGGCCGTCGCCT
>DATFPJ010000229.1:0-23260 GCA_035264865.1 Solirubrobacterales bacterium | reverse complement strand
GCTCGGCTTCTCGGTCGCGCCGCTGCGCTTCATCCTCGGCCTGGGGTTCGTGATCTCGTTCCTCAGCTTGGCCTGGGGCGTGGTCGCCATCATGGTCAAGCTGACGGGCTCGGTACCGCCCGGCGGCCAGGGCTGGGCCTCCCTGACGGTCCTGATCACCTTCCTGGCCGGGGTGCAGCTGATCGTCCTCGGGATGATGGGCCTTTACGTCGCTCGCGCCTACGAGCAGGGCAAGAACCGGCCGCTCTACCTCGTCGCGAACGCCGAGGGCCTCGAGGGAGGGCCCTCAGGGCCGCTTCGCGAAGGCCGCGTGCTGGGCGCCGAACGGCAGCCAGCCGAGTCGGGCTTCCACGCGTCGGAGTAGCCCCCAGTCCCGGGGAAAGAACTCGATGTAGCGGGTGCGTGGCTGGGCCAGGCCGGCCTGCCCGAGCAGCCGCCGCAGATCGCCGCGGCCGAGCAGCTCCACCCCGCGGTCGAACTCGCAGCCGCGCACGGCCTTCCTGGTGAGCGGGTTCAGTGGGTTGTGCTCGACCAGAACGACCAGGCCGCCGGGACGGCAGACCCTCGTCATCTCCTGCACCATGGCGGGCCGCTGCTCCTCCGGGGCGTGGTGCAGCACGCAGATCGCGAAGCACACATCGAAGTACGCATCGCCGCAGGGAAACGGCTCCCCCGCCTCGTACTCCCGGTAGGCCGCCCAGGGGTTGCGCCGCCGAGCCGCCTCCAACATCTCGACGGCGACGTCGATCCCCGTCAAGCTGCGCACGCGTCCTTCGAGGAAACGGTCGGTCTCGCCGGGCCCGCAGCCGACGTCGAGGAACGCGAGCTGCTCCGGCGCGCCGACCTCGCGCCGGGCCAGATCGAGAAGGAGCTCAGCCTTGATCCGGGTGAACAGATCGAGGTCGGCGCCGGAGAAGGAGATCGAGTCCTCGATCGCCGCGCGATAGCTCTCCCCGTCTCGATCAAACTCGCTCTCGGGCCGGTTCGCCACCGACGGCAGGCTAGAGAGATGGCACTAGGCTCCGCCCGATGACCGGCCAGGACGCCGCCAGCGCCGAGCGGAACGCCGAGTTCTTCGCCCGCGAGAAGCACGGCCGGGATGCCGCCAAGCTTGACAGCTATCGCCTGATCCGGGAGTCGATCACCCGCGAGGTCGCGGGCACGATCCGCCTGCTCGACGTGGGAAACGGCGGCGTCTTCGAATACGACACCGCGCAGGTCGAGGAGATCGTCGCGATCGACCTCTTCCTCGACCAGTTCCCTGCATCCCATTTCCCGCCGAACGTGACGCCTCGTCGCGGCGACGCCCTCTCGCTCGACGAGCCGGACGGATCGTTCGACGTCGTCTTGGAGGCGCTGCTCTACCACCATCTGGTCGGCGCAAGGCCCGACGACTCGATCGCCAACATCAGGCGGGCGGTCGGAGAGGCGGCGCGCGTCCTTCGTCCGGAAGGGCGGCTCGTGGTCGCGGAGTCGTGCGTGCCGCCGTGGTTCTACGGGTTCGAGCGCGTCATGTTCCGCCCCCTCCGGGCGCTCGCGCGGACGCCGCTGCTGGGCGGGCACCCGGCGGTCCTTCAGCTTCCCTTCGAGCTTCTTTGCGACCTCGTGTCCGAGTTCCTCTCCATCGAGCGGGCCTACCGGATCCCGATGGGCAGGTGGCTCACCCAGTTCGGCCGGCGCTGGCCGACGGCGCTGACGCCGGCGCGCGCCGTGATGGTGGTGGCGCGCAAGCCGGGGGCGGATGCAGGCGCCTGAGGCGACGGCGGCGCGGCGGCCGCCCGTCGAGGATCTCGCCTGGCTCGCTGTGCTCGGTGGTGCGTTGGTGCTCGCGGCCGCGCTCGCGTGGCTCGCCCCCGCGCTCGCCGATCTCTATCCATCGCCGACCCACGACGTCTTCGCGGCCTGGCGCGGCCTGATCGATCCCGAGCCGCTCGAGGACGTCCGCTCCATGCTCACCCTGGCGGCGCCGTTCGCGCTGGCCGCCGTCGTGCTGGCGTTCGGTGTCGCCCGGCCGGCGCGGCAGTCGCTCGACCCGCTGCTCCTCGCGGTGCAGCTGATCGGCGTCGTTCTCCTGGTCGTTGCGGTGCTCGGGCAGCCCCGCACGGGCCCTCTCCTGAGCGAGGACTACTTCGACCGCTACCTGGTGTCGGGGCCCAACCTGATCGCCGGCGTCGTCATCGGCGTCGTGCTCACCGCCGCCGCCGTCAGACCCCCGGCGTGGCACTGGCGCGGATCGGCATGGGAGCGACTCCGCGCGATCGGGCGCTTCCGCTGGCTCGCGCTCGGGATCGCCGTGCTCGTCACCGTGATCTGGTTGCTGCCGGCGGTGAACACGGACGAGACCGCGACCCGGGCGGGAAGCCTGGCGTCGGGTCACTTCCCGGTCCAGGGCGAGGAGTACTTCGCGGCGGTCAACGGGCGGACACCGCTGGTCGACTTCATCTCGCAGTACGACAACCTGCTCCCCCTGCTCCTGGAGCCGGTTCTGAAGGCGGCCGGTCCGTCGATCACCTCGTACTCGATCTCGATGTGCGTGCTCTCCGCGATCGCGATGCTGGCGATCTACGGGGTCTTCGCCCTGGTCACGCGGGGCGTCTGGAGCGCCCTGGTCCTCTATGTGCCCTGGGTGGCCCTCAGCCTGTTTCCATGGAACGACGTCGGGCCCTACCGGGAGTTCAACGGCATCTACTACGGCGTCCTGCCGGGTCGATACCTCGGCCCATTCCTGCTCGCCCTGCTCTGCGCGGCCTCGCTGCGCGCGCGCCGCATTCCCACCTACATGCTCTTCCTGTTCGGCGGGCTCGTGCTGCTCAACAACTACGAGTTCGGGATCGGAGGGCTGATGGCGCTGATCGCCGCCCACGCCGCCGCCTGGGATCGCGCCGTGCCGTTGCGGCGCCGCCTGCTCGACCTCCTGGTCCAGGGTGTCGCCGGCCTCGTCACGGCGGCAATCGCGGTCTGCGCGGTGACGCTGATCCGGACCGGCGAGCTGCCGGATCCAGCCCTGCTCACCTACTACAACCGCGTCTTCCTACGGGACTCCTATGGACTCGAGCCGATGTCGTCCCTTGGGATGCACTGGGCGCTCTACGCGACATACGCGGCGGCGCTGCTGACGGCCGCCGTCCGATACGTCCGGAGGGATACGGACCGGACTTTGACCGCGATGCTCGCCTTCTCGGCGACCTTCGGACTGGTCACCGGGATGTACTTCGTCGGCCGCTCCTCACAGTTTCAGCTCATGCTGCTGTTCCCGGCATGGGGCTTCTCGCTCGGGCTCGTCGCCTGGTGCGCGGCCGGCTCACTCCGCGCCGCTCGGCTCGACCGCGTGCGACTCCGCCGGCTGATCGTCCCCGGCTGCGCAGCGCTGGTCGGATTCGGGGTGATGGTGTCGGCCATCGACCGCCTACCCCAGCCCCAGCGACAGATCGACCGCCTCAACGCCGGGGGCACGCCGCACGACCTTGGACCCCTCGAGAGTTACGTCGAATCGGTCACGGAGCCGAGCGAGCACGTGCTGCTGCTCGCTCTAGCCCCCGATCACCTGGTGGCCGACAAGACCGGCGTGATCAATGTCTCGCCACTGAACGGGTTGGGGTCGCTCTTCTCGCCCAAGGAGGCCGATCGCTCTCTCGACCAGTTGGAGGAGGAGGGCGGGAACGTAGTCATCGAACGCACGAGCGCGCTGCCGCCGAACGCCTTCGCCTTCGGGATACCCGAGTTCGCCGCGATCCTGCGTCAGCGCGGATACGCCATGGTCTCCGAGAACCCGGCGCTCTATGTCCGCGTCTGGCGTCGCGCCTCGCGCTGAGCGCTACTTGCGGGGAGGCATTTCCATCTCTGCTTCCGACTGTGACGCCGCCCTGTCTCGGCGCAGATAGTCCCCTCTGCTCAGGTGATGCTCGAGCCAGACGTAGAGCACGATGAAGAGGTAGCGGCTGCCCATCTCGCGGACGCCCAGCTTGGAGCGTCCTGCCGAGCGCCCGGTCCACGAGATCGGGACGACCCGGAAGCTGTGCCCGCGGACGATCGCCTTAAGCGGCATCTCGACGGTCAGGTTGAAGTGATTCGAGAGCAGCGGCTGGATCGCGTCGATCACCTCGCGCCGGTAGGCCTTGAAGGCGTTGGTGGTGTCGTTGTAGTGGTGGCGGAAGATCAGGCGGATGAACCAGTTCGCCAGGCGGTTGATCACCAGCTTGAGCCGCGGGTAGCTGCGCAGCCGCGCGCCGCGGATGAAGCGGGATCCGAAGACGCACTCCCAGCCCTCCTCGAGGGCGTGGTGGTAGCGGACGAGGTCCTCGGGGTGGTCTGAGCCGTCGGCCATCATCACGGCCACGGCGTCGCCCGTGTAGAGGTCGAGGCCGGCGCGGACCGTGAAGCCGAAGCCCGGCTCGTACGGCGAGCGCACGCATCTGACCCGCGGGTTCTCGGCGACGATGCTCTCCACGACCTCGACCGTGCGGTCCGTGCTGTGGTCGTCCACGACGATCAACTCGTAGTCGATGCCCTCGCGCGCGAGCGCGTCGACCGTCTCCCGCACCGTCGCTCCGACCGAGTCCTCCTCCCCCTTGGCCGGGATGACGACCGAGAGCTTCATGCCGCGGCCGCGGTCCAGCGCTCGACGTTGTGCTCGTGGATCTGGCGCAGGATCTCCTCGATGCCGTAGCGAATCGTCCACTCGGGGTAGTCGCGGCGGAACTCCGCGAGATCCGAGATCCACCAGCGATGGTCACCGACCCGGTTCTCGTCGGAGAGCTCCCGGTCGAGCTCCCGGCCCGCGATTCGCTCGCAGGCCTCGATCGCCTCGAGCATCGAGCAGTTGGACTCCCGCCCGCCACCGATGTTGTAGACGGCGGCAACCCGAGGCGCGCGGTGGAAGGACTCGAAGCAGGCGACCAGGTCGGCGCTGTGCAGGTTGTCGCGGACCTGCTTGCCCCCGTACCCGAAGACCGTGTACGGCGTCCGGGTGACGGTGCACTTCATCAGGTAGGCGAGGAAGCCGTGGAGCATGGCCGCCGCGTGCCGCGGCCCGGTCAGGCAGCCCGCCCGGAAGCAGACCGTCGGGATGTCGAAGTAGCGGCCGTACTCCTGCACCAGCAGGTCGGCCGCGGCCTTCGACACGCCGAAGAGGGAGTGGGTCGAGCGATCGATCGACATCGTCGTGTCGATCCCCGTGAACCAGCGATGCGTCTCGGGCAGCTCGAGCCGTGTGGGATGCTCCTCGAGCGGCAGCCGGTTCGGCTCGTCCCCGTAGACCTTGTTGGTCGAGCAGAAGACGAAGCTCGCCTCCGGGCAGAAGCGGCGCGTCGCCTCCAGCAGGTTGAGAGTGCCGTTCGCGTTGACGGCGAAGTCCGTCTGCGGATGGCGGGCGGCCCAGTCATGTGACGGCTGGGCGGCGGTGTGGACGACGAGCTCGATCCGCTTCCCCTCAGCCGAGAAGACGCGGTCGACCGCTTCGGCGTCGCGGATATCGACCTCGAGCCAGCGGAACTCCTCGTAGCGGTCGGCGAGCTCGGCGCTCACGGGCGCCGTGGACGCGTCCGGCCCGAAGAACTCGGCCCGCAGGTCGCACTCGAGGCCGATCACGTCCCAGCCGGATTCGACGAGCCGGTGGACGGACTCGGATCCCACGAGCCCGCCCGAGCCGGTCACCAGCGCTACGGGCACGCCGTCCCCATGTGGATCGAGGTCATGGCGGACTGATAGCAGAGGTCCCCGCCGACGGGCCGGTTCTACGATTGCCCGGATGGCCGCCCAAACGCCAGTCGGTGGGACGACCCCTCCGGGCGAGGTGCTCGGAGCGCTCGACGGCGCTCCCCCGCCGGATAGCGGCGACGCCATGCTCGACTTTGACGCCGCGCTCGAGGACGCGGCCGCTCCGCCGCTCCCCTTCACCGATCGCTCGCTCGAGCTGATCTGGGCGCTCTCCGCCTTCACGCGGGTGACCGAGGGCTGGGCCGAGTGGCTCCTGGAGCTGCGTCGTCTGCTGGCGGATGACGGCCGGCTGGTGGTGGGCCTGGCCGGCCGCGACGCATTCGAGCAGCTCACGGGCCGGCCATGGGAGGAGTCCGACCTGGGCATGACGGTGCTCGCGGCCCCAAACGGTCCCGGCCGCATCGTCTTCCATTCCGAGTGGTGGCTTCGCGCTCACTGGGGGCCCGCCTTCGAGATCACCTCGATCGAGGAGACCGGGGGGCGGAGGCTGGTCTGCCTCCGGAGCGCCGGCGGCGAGGTGGCGGCCGAGGACCTCGAGCGCCCGGAGGCGGCGGAGAGGCGAGAGCTCTCCGCCCTGCGGGCGAACGTCGCCTACCTGGGAGACCAGGTCGATCGAGCCGCGCGGCTCCACCGGCGCGAGCTGGAGGAACAGCGCGAGGATCTCGGCCGGGAGCTGATGCGGCGCGCCTACGCGGAGGCGGACCGGGACTGGGCGACACGCGGCCCGGGCTCCCCGGGGATGCTGGTGGCCGCCGAATACGAGGCGACGACGAGCTGGCGGATAACCAGGCCGATGCGCGCGCTCGGCCAGATGCTCCGCCGCCTCCGCTAGCGAGATGGACCGGAGCGCTGCCGGCCCGCTGATCTCGGTGGCGATGCCCACCTACGAGACCGACCCCGGATTCCTGCGCGAGGCGGTGCGGTCGGTCCTCGGCCAGAGCTATCCCGACTGGGAGCTGTGCGTGGTCGATGACGGATCGAAGCGCGCGGACACCCGTCGCGCGCTTCGTCGCCTGGCCTCCCGTGACGAGCGGATCACGACGCGCCTGCTCGATCGCAACGCGGGGATCTCCGGCGCCACGAATGAGGCCGTCGCCCTCGGTCGAGGAGAGCTGGTCGCCTTCCTCGACCACGACGACGCTCTCGCCCCCGACGCGCTGGCCGAGGTCGCCCGGGCGTTCTCGCGCTTCGACTTCGACGTGGCGTACTCCGACTCCGACAAGCTGACGCCACACGGCGAGCGCGCCGATCCCTTCCACAAGCCCGACTGGTCGCCCGTCTACGCGCTGGGGGCGATGTACGTCGGGCACCTGCTCGTCGTCCGGCGCTCCCTCCTCGAGGAGGCCGGGGGCCTCGACCCTGCCTTCGACACGATCCAGGACTTCGAGCTGATGCTGCGGCTCTCCGAGCGAACCGACCGGATCCACCACATCCCACGCATCCTCTACCACTGGCGGGCGGTCGCGGGCAGCATCGCCGCCGAGGCCGAAGCCAAGCCGGGCGTGGCCGAGCTCCAGGCCCGGGCCGTGAACGCCCACCTCGCCCGGCGCGGCATCCCGGCGGAGGCGACGCCCCATCCCTCGATCCCGCATCGGCTCCGGTTGCGCCCGGAGCCGCGCCGGAGCCATCCGAGCGTCGACGTCGTGATCCCCGCGCGCGGGGACGCCGAGCGGGCCTTTGACGCCGTTCGCCAGCGGACCTCCTATCCGGCGGTGGAGCTGTTCGTCCAGTACGCGGAGGGCTCGTTCAATCCGGGCAGACAGGCGAATCTCGCCGTCGGCCGCGGCGACGGCGAGTTCATTGCCGTCCTCGGCGAGGAGATGGAGGTGGGCGACCCGGACTGGCTCGAGCAGCTCATCCTGTTCGCGGAGATGCCCGGTGTCGGCGCCGTCGGGCCGACCGTCCTCCATCCCGACGGACGCGTCTCCGCGGCCGGCGTCGCGACCGGGCTCTATGACCCGGCCGCGCCCGTCATGCGCGGGTTCGAGGCTGGAGGCGACGGCTACTACGGGTCGCTCTCGTGCGCCCGGGAGGTGGCCGCCCTCGGCATGGTCTGCCTGCTGGTCCGGCGCTCGTTCTTTGAGAGGGTCGGCGGCTTCGAGGAGGCCTACAGCCGCCAGTTCCAGGCCCCCGACCTCTGTATGAAGCTGCGCGAGCTCGGGATGTCCGCGGTCTGCGCCGCGGCCCCAGTCGCGATCGACCACACGACCGAGGCCAGCCGGCGCGCCGACTTCGACGTCCTCGACCGGGCCCTGTTCGTCGACCGCTGGTACGAGCGGCTCGCCGAGGGCGACCCGTACTACGGCCGTGGCTTCTTCCGCGAGGCCGCCGACTACACCCTCCCACCGTTCGGCGGCGATCCGCTCGAGATCGCGCTGCGGGAGGCCGTCGGGTGAGGGTCCTCTTCCTTCACTTCGGCAAGTTCCACGTGAACAGCGTCATCCAGGCGTTCCACTTCGGCGAGGAGATGCACGCCCAGGGAGAGGAGGTGGTGCTGTGCGGGCGCGGCCCGACCGACCGGATCGCGACGGTGGGCGAGCCGAGCTTCGAGTGCATCGACTACTCGGACCTGGACGGCCTGCTTGACCGCTGGGCGCGCGAGCCGGCCGAGACGATGATCTGCGCCTGGACGCCGCGCGAGATCGTCCGGCGGGCCACGCAGCGGGTGGCCGAGGCGCTCTCGGCGCCGTACGTCGTCCATCTCGAGGACAACGAGGAGCACCTGCTGGCGGCGGCGCTGAGGCTGCCCTATGACGAGATCCGCGAACTTGCGCCGGAGCGGCTGGATCGCCTCGCCCATCAGGAGCTCATCCATCCCACCCACTACCCCGGCCTGATGGAGGGAGCCGCCGGGGTCACGATGATCACGGAGGAGCTCAACGAGTTCAACTTCGGACGCCGTCCCCACCATGTCGCCCGCCCGGGCGTGGATCACGAGCGCTTCCGCCCGGACATCCAGCCTGCCGTCTCCCGGGAGCAGCTCGGGCTCGACCCCGAGGACTTCGTGATCGTCTACCACGGCGTCGGTCACTTCGCGAACCTCCGAGAGCTGTTCAGCCTCTACCTCGCCGTCAGGCTGTTGCAGCGGCGAGGGCGCCGGGTCAACCTGGTGCGGCTGGGGAGCACGAAGCCCGGCGGCGTGGACCCACGGGTCTTCCAGGCGCTGCGTGACGGGATGCCCGACCTCGGCGACGTTCCCTGGCGCGACGTCCCCGGCTACCTCGCGCTGGCCGACGCCTACGTACAGCCCGGCGCTCCGGACGACTTCAACCGCTACCGGCTCCCCTCGAAGCTGCCGGAGTTCTTCGCCATGGGCCGGCCGGTCATCCTGCCGGCCTGCAACCTCGGACGCGACGTCAGCGACGGCGAGAACGCGCTGCTGCTGCGGGACGGCCGCGCCCAGGAGATCGCGGTGCGCATCGAGCAGCTGCTCGACGATCGCGAGCTGTGCGGACGGCTTGGGGACGCGGCGCGGCGCTTCGCGCTCGAGCGGCTCGACTGGCGGCGTAATGCGGACGGGCTCGCCGGCTTCTATCGGAGTCTCCTGGCGGAGCGGCCACAGGCGGTGGCGGTGTGAGTCCGCGGCTGCGCAGGACGGTCGCGAGCGGCCAGAACGGCCGGGCGCGCGAGCTGGTCCCCGACGAGCGGCTCTGGGAGATCGAGGAGCGCTACCGGGGAAGCTTCGCCGTCGAGCCGCTCTCCTTCGGCACGGGCCGCGACCTCGCGGACAGCCGCGACCGACTCGCCGGTCTCGCGCGCGCGTCCGACGACATGAAGGATCTGCAGCGCTGCTGGATGGTCAAAGCCGTACTGGGCAGCGTGGATCGCGGCGGCCGCTTGGTCGAGATCGGCGCGGGGGAGCCGCTGGTCGCGGACCTGCTCTCGCGGCTGGGCTACGAGGTGACGGTCGTCGACCCCTACGATGGCAGCGGCCACGGGCCGGTGGAGTTCGAGCGCTTCCGCGCCACCTATCCGGACGTCAGCTTCATCCGCGAGCGCTTTCCTCCTTCTGGCGGTGCGCCCGAGGCCGACTGCGTGTACTCGATCTCCGTCCTCGAGCACATCCCCGTCGACGCGGTCGGGACGGTCATGGACGCCGCCTTGGGCTCGCTCGCGCCCGGCGGATGCACGATCCATGCTGTCGACCACGTGGTCGCCGGCTGGGGCGCAGAGGCACATCTCGAGCGGCTGGAGGAGATCGTCGGCCGGTTGGGGTTCTCGGTTGAGGATCTGCACCGGCTGCTCGATCGCCTCCGCGAGGATCCGGAGGCCTATTTCGTCTCCGCCGAGGCGCACGAGCGCTGGCGCGGAGCGCTGCCGTACGAGAGGTATCCGATGCGCCGGATCGCCTCGATCGGGGTGCTCGGCCGGGCGCGATGACGGTCGCTATGTTCCGCCGGAGATGATCGCCTTCGGCTGCCCGATCACGGATCACGCCCTGTACGAGGCGTGCGCGGAGCCCGGCATCAAGCGGGTCGCCGAGCCGGACTCCGAGATCCTGGCGCTCGGCTCCGCCGGGCTGGGCGACGCGTCGATCTTCCGCAACTACAACCTGTTGATCGAGGAGGCGACCAAGCTCGAGAACCTCGAGGCGCTCGTGCTCGTGCACCAGGACGCGGAGATCGTCGACGACGAGTTCTGCGAGAAGGTGCGCCGGGCACTGCGGGATCCCGATCTGGGGATCCTCGGCTGCGCGGGCGCGGTCGGCGTCCGCAACATCGCCTGGTGGGACGGGTCGGTGACGCTCGCCTCCTTCTCACACCGCTACACCGAGTACGGCGGCGGGGAGATCCTCGGCTCCACGTTCAACTGGGAGGAGGCACCGCCCGAGGCGCGCACCGGCGAGGTGGACGTGATCGACGGCTTCATGATGGTCCTCCCTCCCTGGTTCATCGAGAACATCCGCTTCGACGAGTCGCTGGGCCAGTTCCACGGCTACGACTTCGACGTCTGTCAGCAGGTGCGGGCCGCGGGGAAGAAGGTGATGACCGAGCACATCCGGGTCATCCACCATCACTCACTCGAGCTGATCGGCGACGTCGACGGCTGGATCGCCGCCCACATGCGCGTCGCGGAGAAGTGGGACGGCAAGCTCTCCCCCGCCCAGACGATCCCAGGAGAGTGGAAGGACCGCGCCCGCTGGGCGGAGGCGCGCCGCGACGCGGCGCTCATGCAGGCGAACGCCGCGGAGCTCGCGCGGGACGCGGCGGTGAGCGACCTGGAGCGTCAGCTCCGCAACATCGAGCAGAGCGCGAGCTGGCGGCTCACCAAGCCGTTGCGGTGGCTGAAGGCGCTGCTGCGGCGGGGCGAGGAGCCGTCACGAAACGGCAACTCGCCGGGGCCGCTGCCCAGCCGTCAGCGCTGATCCTCGCGCCGGATCCGCTCTCCCTCGGCGAGTAGATCCGAGAGCTCCTGCCGTGAGAAGGCCGGTCTTCCCCCACGGCGCAGGCGGGACAACGACTCGAGCGCCTTGAAGGCACGCGAGGCGAGAATCCGCCTGATCGCCTCCTCGAGCCGAAGCGAGTAGTCGAAGCGCTCGTCGATCTCCTGCTCGCGGGAGTGCCGCTGGACAAGCTGCGTGACCCGCGCCTTCTCGACCCGCTCGAGGATCGGGTTGCGGTCCCAGGGTTCGACGATCTCCGCGACGTCGTCCGACCACGGCGCGTCCTCGGGCCAGAGCAACCCGCAGCCGAAGAAGATCGGGATCACCGCGAGGCGCAAGCCCTCGCGCTCGCTCATGAAGTCCTCGATCGCGGTCATCACGCCGTTGCGAGGGCCGCCCTCCTCCAGGGCTCCCCACTCGAAGGGCAGGCCGCGCTCCGCCGTCCCGCGATTGCCCGGGAGGAGCTTGATGTCCTCGCCGTAGGGGTGGCGGTGCTCGTCCGGGATGCGCTCGGGCGCCGCGTACTGGTCGCGGCGGGCGAGCGGCCAGCAGACGTCGTGGAAGACGAGCAGCGGCATTCGACCGTCCGGCGCCCGTTCCGCGATCAGCCGCAGCTCGTTCGAAAGCGTGTAGTAGTTGTGGTCGCCGTCCAGGACCACGGCGTCGGCGATCGGCAGGTGCTCGAGCGCGTCCAGGCTCGTCTCCTCGACGAGCTCCAGCTCCGGGTACTCGTCGACCAGCTCGAGCAGATCGGAGATCGGCGCGGGCTCGATCGCGATCACACGCGCGCCGCTCGGCTGCGCCCAGCGCAGCAACTCCTGGGTCAGCCGGCCGCGCTCCGCCCCGACCTCGATCACCGAGCTCACCCCGGCGGCGTCGAAGCACGACGCCCAGATCTCGAAGAAGTTCCCGAGCGAGTATCCGGCCTCGTCCGGGTTCGTCCGGTGGTAGTAGGAGGTGACCTTCATCGCCATGACGGTGAGCGGCCGGCGTCGTGCGGCCCGGGCGGAGTCTAGGCGGCCCTCTACGGGGTTACGCTCCGGTCGAATGTTCGAGCCCCAGAACCCGCGGACGGCGACCTTCCTCGAGGAGATCCGATCGCGGCATCCCGGCTTTCGCGAGTCGGTGCTCGCGGATGCCCGGGTCACCCTGCGGCACCGAGCGGAGCCCGAGGAGCTCGGCTCCGGCCTCGACGCCGCACGCCGGGTTCTGCGGCTGATCTGGACGAGCGACGCCTTTCTGGCCCAGGTGCTCTACCGGCTGAAGGCGCGCCTGCAGCGGGCCGGAATCCCGATCCTGCCGCGAATCGCACACCGCCTGGCGATGATCAGCGGCCAGGTCGCGATCGGCGATCCCGTCGTCGTCCAGCCGGGCCTCTATCTCCTCCACGGCCAGGTCGTGATCGACGGGGTGGTTGAGATCCACCCGGGTGTGGTCATCGGGCCGTTCGTCACCCTCGGGGTGCGCAGCGGCGGCATCTCCGGCCCGACGATCGAGAGCGAGGTGCGGATCGGCACTGGGGCCAAGCTGCTCGGTGGCATCCGCGTGGGCGCGGGCGCCTCCGTCGGCGCCAACGCGGTGGTCGTCGACGACGTGCCGCCGGGAGCCACCGTCGTGGGAGCGCCGGCGCGGCCGACCGCCGAGGGAAGCCCCGGCGACGGTTGATACTTTGAGCCATCGATGATCTTCAGCGCACTCAGGAAGCGCCGATCGGGCGTCGCCCTCGACGAGCCGCCCGCCGAGCTCGCCGCCCGCCGCAGCACGGAGGACCTGATCGCCGAGATCGAGGATCTCACCCGCTCGAACCGCGAGAGTCGCGACCCGGAGTCCGAGGTCAGGCTCGTCTTGCTCCGCCACGCCGCCGGCATCCGTCTGATGGAAGACAGCGGTGTGGAGGCGCGCTTCCCCGAGCCGGCCTTCGACCGGCTCCCCGACCGCAATGGGGAGCTCGCCGGCATCACGGCCGACCAGCTGAGCCCGGAGGTACTGCGCGCCGGCATCCTGCGCGATGGCTGTCTTCTCGTCCGGGGAGTCCTCAGCCGAGACGAGGCCGACTACCTGGTCGAGCAGATCAACTCCGCCTTCGACGCGCGCGCGGCGCTGCGCCGTGGCCAGCCGGCGGACCCCGGCTACTACCGCGAGCTGCCGCTCGAGCCGCGCTTCGCCGGCGAAGAGGGAGGCCGCGAGTGGACTGCCGCGGGCGGGGGCCTCTGGGTCGCCGACTCCCCGCATCTGATGTTCGAGATGCTCGACTGCTTCGAGCGCGCCGGCCTCACGAACGTGATCGACGACTACCTGGGCGAGCGCCCGACGATCTCCGTGCAGAAGTGCACGCTGCGCAAGGTCAACCCGGACGCTGGCCACGGCTGGCACCAGGACGGCGCTTTCCTCGGCGACGTGCGTGCCCTCAACGTCTGGCTGGCGCTCTCGCGGTGCGGCGACGAGTCCCCGGGGATGGACATCGTGCCCAAGCGCCTCGACCACATCGTCCCGACGGGAACCGAGGGCGCCATCTTCGACTGGTCCGTCGCGCCGCAGCTCGCCGAGGAGGCCGCGGGCGAGACCGGCGTTCTGCGCCCGATCTTCGAGCCGGGAGACGTCCTGCTCTTCGACGAGCTCTTCCTGCACTCGACCGCCGCTGACCCGTCCATGAAGAAGAGCCGGATGGCGATCGAGAGCTGGTTCTTCGGAGCCTCCGCCTCGCCGCGGCAGTACGCGCCCCTCGCTGTGTGACGAACGCCGACGAGCCCGCCCGGTTCTTCTTCGTCCACATGCTGAAGACCGGAGGCGTATCGCTCTACATGCGCCTCCAGCGCGAGTTCGGCGAGGAGGCCGTCTATCCGGCTGAATCGGACGGTGACCCGGAGCAGGTCATGCCCCAGCTCTTCCCCAACCTCCTGGTCGATCGCTGGCGCGTCCGCCGCGACGAGATCCGGGTGGTGACCGGCCACTTCCCGCTCTGCACGAGGGAGCTCCTCGATGCGGAGTTCGCCACCTTCACGGTCCTCAGGCACCCGGTCGAGCGCACCCTGAGCTACCTGCGTCATCACCGCGACCGGACGCCCGGTGAGAGCGAGCGGCCGCTGGAGGCGATCTACGAGGATCCGGAGCGCTTCGAGCCCTTCATCGAGAACCACATGGTCAAGATGCTCTCGCTCCGGGTCGAGGAGATGACCGACGGCATGATGACCGTGATCAAGCTCGGCCGCCGCCGGCTTCGCCAGGCCAAGAAGGCGCTCGAGCGGATGGACGCCGTCGGCATCCAGGACGACCTCGAGGGCTTCGCGCAGCGGCTCGAGCACCTATACGGCTGGCGGCTCGGCCCCCCGGTGCACGAGAACGTAACCGCACGCACCGAGGTCCCGGCCTCGTTCCGGAACAGGATCGCGGAGGACAATCGCCTCGACATGGAGCTGTACGAGCACGCGCGAAAGCTGACCGGCCGGTGACCTCTCAGCCGGACGCCCCCCTCACCGCCGCCCGCGTCGGCATCGAGATCGAGCCTCCCGCCCGGGTCGCCGTGGGACGGGGGACGGCCTTCGCAATGGGCGGCTACTGCTACCACCCCGAGCAGCCGACCCGAGCGCTCGCAATCGGAGTCGACGGCTCCCGCCAGCCCGTCGAGCATCTGCGCCTGCCTCGGGACGACGTCTACGAGCAACTGGATCCCGGCGATCCGGCGAGAGCCCACGCCTATCGCAGCGGGTTCGTCGCTCTGGTCGACCTGCCGCCGGTGGAGCGCAGCGAGCGGCTCGAGGTCGAGTTGATCCTGTCGCTCGCCGGCGGTGGCGAAGTGACGGCGTCCGCGGGGTCGATCGAGGTCGATCCCGAGCTCGAGCCCACCGTCGATGCGACGGCGCCGCCGTTCCCGGACCGTCCCGGGCCGCCGGTGGCGATCTGCATGGCCACCTATGAGCCCCCGGGTGACCTGCTGCGGATCCAGCTCGACTCGATCCGGGAGCAGACGCACGAGAACTGGATCTGTCTGATCAGCGACGACTGCTCCTCGGAGAGCGCCTTCGAGCGCCTGGTGGAGCTGACGCGGGACGATCCGCGCTTCGTCGTGTCGCGCAGCGCCGAGCGCCTGGGCTTCTACGGGAACTTCGAGCGGGCGCTGTCGATGGTTCCCGCCGGTGCGGAGTTCGTGACGCTCTGCGACCAGGACGATCGCTGGCATCCCGACAAGCTCGAGCGCCTGTGCGACCGGATCGGTGACGCGCAGCTCATCTACAGCGACGCCCGCATCGTCAGCCCCGCCGGCGAGCTGGTCCGCACCTCCTACTGGACCGAGCGCCGCAACAACTACACGAACTTCGCGTCACTGGTGCTCGCGAACTCGGTGACCGGCGCGGCATCCCTCTTCCGCCGCGACCTGCTCGATGACGCCCTGCCGTTTCCCCCGCGCCTGACCGAGAAGGCCTTCCACGACCACTGGCTGGCGGTGGTGGCGCTCGCCCGCGGCGAGATCGCCTATCTCGACGAGCCGCTCTACGACTACGTCCAGCATGGGGAGGCGGTGATCGGCCATCTGGGCGCCAACAAGCGGCCCCGCCCGATCCGGCGTCACTTGATGGAGCGCCTCCGCAACCCGACCGGCGGGGCGAGGGCGGTCTACTACTACGAATGGCACCAGCAGCTGCTCTTCGCCGAGGTTCTCCGGCTGCGGTGCTGGGCGGCGATGTCGCCGGACAAGCGCCGCACGCTGCGCCGGCTGCTCTCCGCCGACACGCGGATCAGCGCCCTCGCCTGGCTCCTGGGCCGGCGGGCACGCCGGCTCTGGGGTCACGACGAGACGCTCGACCGGGAGCTCTTCTACGGCCACGCGCTGCTGCGCCGCCGGGCGGTCTCGCTGTGGACGGCGGGCCGCCGGCGACCCAACCGCCTGCTCCCACGGGACGCCAGCATCCCGCCGCGCGCGGATCGCGCTCACTAGCGTTTCCTCGATGAAGGGCGGCGGCCTCGACGTCGTGATCGTCTCCTACCGCTCGCGTGAGCTCCTGCGCCAGTGCCTGGAAGCCCTGCGCGCGAATCCTCCCTCCCGCCCGATGTCGGTGGTGGTCGTCGACAACGCCTCCGGCGACGGCACGGTCGAGATGGCCTTGCGCGAGTACCCGGAGGTCGAGGTGATCGCCTCGGCTGAGAACCTCGGCTTCGCCGCGGCGACGAACCTGGGCGCGCGTCGCGGCGAGTTCCCCTACCTGCTCGCCCTCAACCCGGATACGGCGGTGACGCCGGGTGCGCTCGACACGGCGATCGCGGTGCTGGAGTCCCACGAAGAGGTGGCCGTGGTCGGCCCGCGGCTCGTTCGGCCGGACGGATCCGAGGACCACGCCGGCAAGCGGTCCTTCCCCACGCCGCTGAGCGCGCTTGGCCACTTCAGCGGGATCGGCCGGCGCCCCGAGGCGGGCGGGCGGCTGGCCGCATACCGGGCCCCGGACGTCGAATCCGGACCGGTCGACGCGGTGAACGGCGCCTTCATGCTGATGCGCCGCGCCGTCTTCGAGTCCGCCGGCGGGTTCGACGAGGGCTACTGGATGTACATGGAGGACCTCGACCTCTCCTACCGGCTCGCCCAGGAGGGCTGGCTGAGCTGGTACGAGCCCGCGGCGACCGTCGCCCATGTGAAGGGCGGGACGGTCGGCGGCCCGCGGCCGACGCGGCTCAACTGGCACTTCCACCGTGGCATGTACCGCTTCTACCGCCGCCATTACGCCCCGGAGCGACCGGCCGCCCTCAACGCGGTCGTCTACCTCGGGATCGCGTTGAAGTTCGCGGCCTCGGCGGCTCAGTCGTTCGCGCGCCGCAGCCTGGCTCGCCTGCGCCATCGCCGCCGCGCCGCGCTCGCCAGGGAGGGCGGGTCGCCGAGCACCTCGGGCGGCGGATAGGGCTCCGAGCGGCGGCCGGCGCGCAGGCCGTTGACCCGGCCGCGGACGGGCCCCAGGTTGCGGTCCATCACTGTCTGGACGGCGGCCTGGCCGACCTCCCGGACCAGCACCCCGGGCAGCCGCCGCGACGAGAGCACGCTCCACTTGCGGAGGAGGTAGCCGCGCCCGTAGCCCGCGAGGTAGTCCTTGCGCGCCGAGCCCGGGCCGAGCGTCGCCGAGTGCCGGTGCGTTCCGCGCGCACCGGCGGCGAGCCTGCACTTGCCGCCGGCGCGGCGAAGGCGGAGCACCAGGTCCACGTCCTCGAGGTAGGCGAAGAGGGCCTCGTCGAAGCCGCCGAGCTCCAGGAATGCCTCACGCGCAAATGCCGCGGCCGCGCCGGTGGGACCCACCGGATCGGGGACCGGGCCATCGAGGATCTCGACCGGCTCGCCGTTCAGGTAGTCGTAGGCGAGCAGCGTCCGGTCGAGCTCGATGCCCGCCGTCTCGATCAGCGCCGGCGAGCGCGCATCCCGCATCACCCCCGCCGCCATCAGCACGCCCGCCCCGGGATCGAGAGCTCCGGCGATCCGCTCCACATAGCCCGGCTCGACGACGCTGTCGTCGTTGAGCAGGACGAGCGCCTCACCCTGGGCGCGCCGCGCCGCCCGGTTGACCGCGCGCGAGTAGCCGAGGTTCCGATCCAGCCGAAGAACAGATGCGCCGTCGAGCTCCGCGGCGGCCCGCTTGAGCTCGGCCGCGCCGGTCCCGTTGTCGACGACGATCGTCTCGAAGCCGGCGTTCGCTTCCGCCAGCGAGCGGAGCAGGCCACTCGCCAGCGACGGCGTCACCGTCGGGACGATTACGGTGGCGGTCGCGGGGCTCAGAAGGCGCCGGTGCCGCGAACGACACTCACCGGGGTGAGGGCGAGGATGCGCAGGTCGCGGCCGATCGAGATGTTCTCGACGTAGTCGAGCTCGACGGCGAGTCGCTCCTCGAAGGTGAGCTCCCCGCGCCCGTGGATCTGCATCGGGCCGGTGAGGCCAGGCTTGACGTCGAGCCTGAACCGGTGCTCCGGGCTGTAGCGCGCCACGAGCTCGAGCTGCTCGGGCCTCGGCCCGACCAGGCTCATGTCGCCGCGGAGCAGGTTCCAGATCTGGGGCACCTCGTCCAGGCTGAGCCGGCGCAGCACTCGCCCCACTCGTGTCACACGCGGATCGCGGCGGAACTTGAACATCGGCTCCGGGAGCTCGTCGAGCATGTGCTCGAGCGAGCGGTCGGCCCCCACGTACATCGTGCGGAACTTGAACAGCCTGAACGGCCTCCCGCTCAGGCCGGCGCGCTGCTGGACGAAGAGCGCGGGGCCGCGGTCCTCCAGCCAGATCGCCAGTGCGACCAGCGGGAAGAGCAGCGCCGCCAGCACGGCGAGCGGAATTCCGACGATCAGGTCGAGGGCCCGCTTCAGCATCACGGTCGACCGCGAGACGTCGGAGGTCACGTACTCGAAGACCGGCAGCTCGGCGAGTCGCGAGATCTGATGCGGAGTCGCCTGCCCCCGTAGCGGCGAAACCAGGCTGAGCTTCGCCTCGTGCCGGTGGCAGTGATCGGAGATCGCCGCGATCTGCTGTGCGTCGATCCGCTCGTGCGCCAGCACGACGCGATCGATGCCGCCCGCGTAGTCGCTCGGTTCGACGGCCTCCATGTGCAGGTCGCTGAACAGCGCCAGCTTGCGGCGCATAGCGTGCGCGAGGCGGCCCTTCCCGACGATCATCGCCCGCTCCCGGGGTGTGGTCGCCCGCCAGAGGCTCCGCGCCGCCGCGCGCAGAAGGAGGTCGGAGACCGCGGCGACCAGGGCGATCACGGCGAGCTCGCCGAGATCCGGCGCGTCCGCCGGGGTGAGCTGCACGAGCAGGGCGACGAGAGCCGCCGCGAAGACCGCCCAGCCGATGATCGTCGGCGCCTCGTCGACGGTCAGATGCCGCATCGCGCGATGGTCAGCGTCGTAGAGGCCGGCGAGCTTGGCCACCAATATCCAGACCGGCAGGAAGGCAAGGGCCCAGATCGCCCGCTCGGGCGGCAGGACCACCGCCGTCGCCAGGCCGGCCGCGCAGCAGTCGGCCATTGCGAGGAGGCGCCGGCGGCGCGCGTCCCGCCACCACCTCGGCCCGACGGAGGAGCCGTCCGCGATCTCGAGCGCCCGCCGGACCGCCTCGGCATCGATCGAGTCTGGTGTGGCGGCGGCCAGCCCCTGCGCCGGCGTCGCCTCGGTTCTCGTCTTCTCGTTGCTCATCCCTGTGCCGACCGTAGAGCCCCGAACATCGGGCTCAAAGAACGGGAGCGCTCCAGCGCCACCCTGACCGCCTGCGTGTCGCCGCGGCGGGATTGGAGCCTAGCCTCAATCAGGGGTAGCCGCCAGTCCTCGGTATCCCGGCTCTCCGCGTCCCGCAGATCCCTCAGGGCCTGGTCGATGCGCCCTCGCTCCTCTTCGAGGAGTGCGAGCTGGATGTACGGCTCGGCGGACCACGGCGTCACGATGCGGGCCTGCTCGGCGCGGTGGATCGCGGCCTCGACCTGGCCGCCCGCCGCGGCGTTGCGGCTCCGCTCGATCTCGATCTGCGTGAGGACCACGAGCGCGCCGCACACCATCGCGATCCACGCGGCCGCCACGGTCGCCGCGCCGAGCCAGTAGCCGTCACGGCGCAGCCGGGTCACTGGCGCCGAGGCCGTGAGCAGGCCGGCGCAGATCACGGCGGGGCCGAAGGCAGCGGGGATCTCCCACGTCCAATCGATCGCCGCTCCGATCGCGGCTGACGCGATCACGGCCACCAGCACGCCTCCGCCTGCCACCCGACCCGCCCGCAGCTTCGCCCACCCGCCGACCGCGACCGCGGCCAGGAATCCGAGGAAGAGGGCGATTCCGATCGATCCCAGCTCGGCCGCCTGCTGGAGCGGCAGCGAGTGCGCGTTGCGGACGAAGATCGAGACCGTGGCGTGCCGCGCCCAGTAGTCCTCGTAGCCGCCGGCGCCGAGGCCGGCGGCCGGAGCGCTCTCGAAGGCATCGACGGCCGCCGTCCAGAACTGCCAGCGGCCGTTCGAGCTGATGTCCGCCCCGGTCGCGGCGTTGTCGCCGGATGCCACGGACGGCGGCTCCTTGAACTCGCGAAAGCGGGTGACCGGGTCCGAGGCGACCACTCCCGCGACCAGGGCGGCCCCGACGATGACGAGGAGGACGAGGCGGGCAGGCCGCGGAAGCCCGAGCCGCGGCCGCCATCCGTCGAGCCCCCATGCCGCCGCGCCCGACAGGCCAACCACCGCCAGCACCAGGGCCGACATGCGGTCCCCGTCGGCTCGCATCGCCGAGTCCGCCAGGCCGTTCCGCAGCGCGTCCATCGCCTCGCCGGCTCCGATCAGGACGGCCGCGCCCGAGATCCCGATCGCGACCGCGACCAGCTGGCGGGGTCGGTCGGGTGCTGTCGCCAGGAGGATCGCGAGCCCGACGATCACGGCCACCGTGCCGCCGCGCGAGTCGGCCAGCCAGATCCCGACCAGCGCCACCGGCACGAGCGCCGTGCTCGCTGCTCGGAGGCCGCGGGCCGGCGCCTGGACGCCACCGTACGCCAGCAGGACGCCGGCGGCCGCGAACAGCGCGGCCATGGCGTTCCAGTAGCCCAGCGGATACGAGAGCCGACCCGCGGCGTTCGCGATGTCGTTTCCGGTGTCGCTCAGGAGACCGGGCTGGAGGTAGGCGAGCAGGCCAAGCGCCGAGACGGCCGCGAGGCCCACCGTGACGCCCCCAAGCCATTGCCCGATTCCCTCTCTGCTGGCGGTGCATGCCGCGAGGGCGAAGAGGCCGAGGTAGAACGAGATCCGCACGGCCTCCTCGAAGGCCCTGCCCTGGTCGGCGGCCCAGGCGATGGAGAGGGTCGCGAGCACGGCCGTGGCTGCCAGGCAGACGCCCGCCGCGGCTGCGGTGCGCGCGATCGGAACCGCGGGTAGCGCACGCCCGACCACTCCCGCGACCACCGCCGCCCAGATCACGATGGAGGCAGCCGCGTATCCGGTCGGTTGGAAGAGACCCTGGGCGAGGGCAGCGGCTACTATGCCCGCCGCAACGAGTCCGGCCCCGATGTGTTCTCTGGCAGTGGAGTAAATGGCAGGAAGCCGGTCCATGCGGCGTCAGTATCGCCGTCCCATCCGCGGATGACCTTCTCGAACAGAACGATTCCCACGCTTGCGCTCGCGATCGCCGGCGCGCTCGCTTTCGCGACCGCGGCGACCGCGGCGCCGGCTGGAGACGAGTACCTGCCCAAGGTTCCCGCCGCCACCGGGCACCAGACCGGCGCCGCAGGCGGCGGTACCTCCTCGCTGGGAGAGAGCGGCACCACCGGGACCGACACGACGGACGACGCCTCGGCATCGGGCGGGAGCGGCGATGGCGGCGGGCCGAAGGGGAAGGGCAAGACGGACACGACGGCGGCCGTGACCCCCGCGGCCTCGTCGGATTCGGGCTCGTCCGACGACGGCTCGTCCGGCCTGCTCGTGGTCGTGCTGATCGTGGCCGGCGTGATCATCGCCGCAGTGGGGATGATCCTGCGCCGGCGGGCGGGTCTGGTGGACGAGGAGCACGAGGACGAGGGACCGAGGGATCCGGATCAAGCCCCGAGCGCGCGCCCCACTCCGGACGGGGAGATCGTCGCCGGCAGGGACAAGACCTAGGAGGTGCGAATGCGAAGCTGGAGAATCGCCTGGTGTGCGGCAATGCTGGTCTGCGTGGGCCTCGTCGGCCAGGCGCAGGCCGCGCCCCGCGCGTTCTACGGGCTGATCCCGGCGAACGACCCCGACTCGAGCGAGATCGCTCGCATGGGCGTCGGCAAGGTTGGGACGCTTCGCATCAACTTCGTCTGGAGCGCGGTGCAGCCCGAGGCCAGCTCGGCCTTCGATTGGAGCCACTACGACGCGATCATCGGCGCCGCGGCTCAGCAGGGGATCCGGGTCCTGCCGACCGTCTACAGCACCCCGCACTGGGCGGCTGCCAGGAACAACTATCCGCCGTCGAAGTCCCACTTCGGAGACTTCCGGGCGTTCGTGCACGAGGCGGCGGCGCGCTACGGCAGCAACGGCTCCTTCTGGTCCAGCCATCCGGAGATTCCGAAGCTCCCGGTGATCGACTGGCAGCTCTGGAACGAGGTCAACTCTCCGAGCTTCTGGTACTCGAAGCCGAACCCGAAGCAGTACGTGTCGCTGCTGCGGGTCTTCAGCCGGGGGATCAGGAGCGGTGACCCGGCGGCCAAGATCATCCTTGCCGGCCTCTTCCGGACGCCCAGGGTCCGGCACGGCATCAACCTCGACCGCTATCTGCCCGCGATCTACCGCGCCAAGGCGAAGCCGCTCTTCGACGGGGTGGCGATGCATCCGTACTCGACCACCCCTCGCGACGCGCTGCGGGCGGTCATCGAGACGCGGAAGATCATGGCCCGCTACAAGGACAAGAAGACCAAGCTGTGGATCACCGAGATCGGCTGGGCGACTGGGGGGAACCCCACGCCGCTGACTGTCTCTCCGCAGCGCCAGGCCGCCTACCTGCGCCAGACGTATGGCCTGCTCGCCAAGAACCGGCGAAAGATGAAGATCGCCGGCGTGATCTGGTACTCGTGGCGCGACGTACCCGGCGGCATCTGGTTCGACCACACCGGGCTGTTCACGACGGACCTCGACCCGAAGCCGTCGTGGCGCGCTTTCGTCAGCCTGACCGGCGGGTCACCGGGCTAGACCATGCCCGCCAGGGTGTAGCGATGCGCTGGTTGCTCACCCTGCTGATCGCGCTGCTGGGGACCTCGCCTGCGCAGGCGGCGAGTGCGCCACCTGAGTTCTACGGAGTGATCGCCGCCAATGATCCGGAGTCCAGCGAGGTCGCGAGGATGGGCGCCGGGGGCGTCGGGACGCTCAGGTTCAACCTCGTCTGGGGGACGGTGCAGCCCGGGCCGCGCGCGAGAATCGACTGGACCCACTACGACCAGCTGATCGGCGATGCCGCGCGCGCGGGCATCCGGGTCCTGCCGACCGTCTACAGCAGTCCGCCGTGGGCCGCCGCGCGCAACTACTACCCGCCTGCCCGCCGCACATGGCGAAGGTTCGCGCGGTTCGTGCGGTCGGCGGCAAGTCGCTACGGCTACGGCGGCATCTTCTGGACGGAGCATCCCGAGATCCCACGCCTGCCGGTTCGGGTCTGGCAGTTCTGGAACGAGCCGAACCTTCAGGGTTTCTGGCGTCCGAATCTGAGTCCGAAGAGCTACGTCAGGGT
>DATFPJ010000228.1:0-19210 GCA_035264865.1 Solirubrobacterales bacterium | reverse complement strand
CGTGATCGCGGTCGCACTGCTGATCGGCTCACTCGCGGGAGCCATCCTGGCGGCGATCTTCGTCGCTATCGGCCTGTGGCGGACCTGGAGGCTGATCCAGGACTGGCGCCGCTACGGCTCTGACCCGGCAGAGCGCTAGCTACTTGCCGCCGCCGCCCCCACCGCCGGTGGCGGTCTGGAGATAGGCGACGAGCTGCTGGAGCTGGTCGGGCGTCAGGGTCTGGCCGAAGTTCTGCGGCATGACGTTGGGCGAGTAGCCCGCGGCGATCTGAGCGTTCGGGTCGCTGATGGACTGCGAGATCTGCTGCGGGCTCATCGCCTTGAGAGCCTCGTCGAGGTCCGGGCCGGTGGTGCCGGTGGTGCCGGCCTGCGCCAGGGTGTGGCAGCCGCCGCAGTTGGTCGCGAAGAACTGCGGCGGTGCGAAGACCGGAGGCTTGATGCCGGGGACGCCGGCGACGCTCGCCACATACGAGGCGACGTCATTCAGGTCGTCGTCCTCCACCAGGTTGGCCGGCATGTAGACCTCGGTCTGCTGTGGGGCCGCGGGCCGGGGATGCTCGACCTGAGCCTTGATCACGCCCTCGATCGTGTCCGCGTCCATGCCGTTGGCGCGGGCCTGCTTGAAGGCGTAGTCGAGGTTGGGTCCGACCTCGCCGTTGGTGCCGGCCCCGGTCAGCGTGTGGCAGCTGCCGCACTTCTGCGTGAAGAGCTGCTGACCCTTGTCCAGGTTCGCCTTCGGCCCGAGGTCGCACCCGGTCAGGCCGACGACCGCAGCCGCCGCCGCGATCGTTGCGGCCAGCCAGATCGCCCGCCCGTTGTATCGGCCGGTGTCTTGCCGGCTGCCGTTTCTGGAGCCCCTCATGAGGGCGGGAATCCTATCTGTCGGCGACGAAGCGCCCACCCGTCGCTGGGGAGGGTTGACGGGGCTGTCCGCACGCGCGGCTGACGCGCGCAAGTCAATCCCCGTCGACCCTCCAGGCGTCGGATAAGCTTGCGCCGAACGGCACTAGAGGCGCCGAGAGGAGGGTTGGTGGAGGTTCGCGAGGGCATGTCGAGCGTGGTACTGGCGGTGGGGCCCGGGCACACGCTGAGGGAGACGGCGACCAAGATGACCGAGAAGGGGACCGGCGCCGCGCTCGTCTTCGACGACGAGTCGCCGGGCCCGAGGATCATCACCGAGCGCGACATCCTGCACGCGGTCGGCACCGGCAAGGACCTCGACGCCGAGCGCGTGGCCGATCACATGAGCGAGAGCGTCATCTCGGCCGCGCCCGACTGGAGTCTCGAGCAGGCTGCCGAGGAGATGGTGCAGCGCGGCATCCGCCACCTGGTCGTAGTAGACCGGGGCGAGCTCGTCGGCGTGCTCTCGATGCGCGACATCGTCCGCTGCTGGACGAAGGTCGGCGCGACGTCGGCGATGAGCCCGCCGTAGCTACTGCCTGACTGCTTCGCCACGACCGGCGGCCACGAACAGCGCCGCCGGATCTACGGCCACGAGCGGCCGCCGCCGATAACCGCTCGGGGCTACGCCCCTCGCTCAGAATCGAGCGGCCTGGTGGCCGCTAAGGGAATCGGCGCCGTGTCCGTGTGCTGGCGGCGCGGCATGCGCCCGATCTCGTCGCGGTTGGTGCGCAGCCAGCCGACCAGCGAGAAGAGGGCGATCGCGCCGCCGATCACCGCGTAGGGCCACCAGGAGAAGAGGCCCACGACCAGCGCCGCCAGGCCGAAGGCGAACAGCGCCGGGTGGATGCTCGGCCGCGGCAGGTAGATCGACTCGGTCGGCTCGGGAGGCTGGGTCACCGCAGGTAGAGGATCGAGACGTAGAAGGCGAGCGCGAAGACGAGCAGCGCCAGGGACGCGGCGACCATGCCGGCGCGGATCGTGGCTCTTGCTCGTTCTCGGTCCATCCGGCGAGGAAGCCTATAACGCTCTGTCGAGCGCCATCGCGACGAAGAGGAGCGCCAGATAGGCAAGCGAGCTCAGGTAAAGCCGGCGCGCCGCCTGCCGGGAGGGATGGGCGAGCAGCGCGAGCGCGAGACCGACGAACGCCGCGCCGAGCGCCAGCGCCGAGATCAGGTAGGCGGTCCCGAGCAGGCCGGTGAGCACCGGCCCGATCGTCACGGCCACGAGCAGCACCGCGTAGCCGACGATCCGGTGCCGGGTCGTCGTTTCGCCGCGGACCACGGGCAGCATGGGGACCCCGGTCCGCGCGTAGTCGTCGGAGATCAGCAGCGAGAGCGCCCAGAAGTGAGGCGGCGTCCAGAAGAAGACGATCGCGAAGGGCCAGAGGGACTCTGCGGTGAGGCCGCCGGTGGCGGCGGCCCAGCCGACCAGCGGCGGCATCGCCCCGGCCGCGCCGCCGAGGACGATGTTCTCCGGGGTCCTCGGCTTGAGCCAGAGCGTGTAGACGAAGACGTAGCCGAGCAGCCCGGCCGCCGCCAGCAGGGCGGTCAGCGCGTTGACGGTGATCCAGAGCTGCACCACGGCGACGACGCCGAGCGTCATCCCGAAGAGCAGCCCCCGCCGCGGCTCGATCCGCCCGCTCGCGAGCGGCCGCCCGCGTGTGCGGGCCATGCGCGCGTCCGGCTCCCGCTCGATGTAGTGGTTGATCGCCCCGGCCCCGCCGGCGGCCAGGTAGCCGCCCAGGCAGGTCCAGAGGATGGTGGAGAGCGCGGGTCCGCCGGGGTCGGCCACGAACATCGAGGCCACGCAGGTCAGCAGGAGCAAGGAGATGATCCGGGGCTTGGTCAGCGTGACGTAGTCGTTCGCCACGCCGATCGCGGTGCGCATCGTCCGGACGCGCGCGTCCTCTGCGGTCACCGAGACGCGCTCGCCCCCTGGGCGCCGGCGGCGTCCGATGCGTCCCGGACCGGTGCCGAGCTGGACGCTCATGCCGCAGCCGCCGAGGCCTCGGCGCGCGGCGCCCGCTCGCGCGTGGATGACGGGCTCGGTAGCCAGGCCACGCGGTAGGCGATCGAGACGACCGCGGCCCAGAGGAGCGTCGCCGTCGCGAGGTGCGCGACGATCAGCGGGCCGTGCTCACCGAGCCAGACGTTGAGCGCGCCGAGCAGCACCTGGCAGAGCAGCAGCAGTGCCGCCAGCGCCAGGAGCCGGTCACGCGAGCCGCGCGCGTAGGCCAGCGAGAGCAGGAGGATGATCGCGAAGGTCGCGGCGTAGACGAAGACCCGATGCGTCAGGTGGATGTCCGTCATCCTGTTGTTCCCGAACGGCAGGAACCTGCCATCGCCGCACTCGGGAAACATCTTTCCGCAGGCCAGGTGCGCGCCGGCGATGTTCGGCCCGACCTCGTTCACGCCCTCCTCCTCGGTCCCGGCCATATAGCCGCCGGCGACGATCGCGCCGAGCAGCAGGACGGCGGCGGTAGCGGCGTAGGGCTTCAGGCTCCGGATCGGTGCCCGACCCGGCTGCTCGGCTCCGACCGCGGCTGCCGACCGAGCCTTGAAGCTCAGCCACAGCAACAGGCCGAAGAGCAGCATCGCGGTGCCGAGGTGCGCCGCGACCAGCTCCTCCTTGAGGCTGTGCTCGACCGTCAATCCGCCGAGCCCGGCCTGCAGCAGGACGATGACACCGGCGACCACGCTGCCACGGAAGGCCCAGCCGTTGCGAGGCCGAAGGTCGCGATAGGCGCGCCAGCAGAGCAGGCCGATGAGGACGACGACGACCGTCGCCAGGGCACGATGCGAGAACTCGATCAGGGTGTTCTCGTCGCCGACCAGCGGAATCACGTCGCCGCCGCAGAGCGGCCAACCCTCGGTTCCGCTGCCGCCGGGGCCGCAGCCGAGCCCGGAGTCGCTCACGCGCACGACGCCGCCGACGATGATCAGCAGGAAGGTGACAACAGCGGTGAGGTCAGCCAGGCGGCGAAACCGGCGGAGCTGCTCCCCGCCGCCGCCGGCAACGGGTCCGGCCATGGCGGTCAGGCTACAGGCTCGCCCGTCTCAGCCGGTGTGGCCCCGGAGGCCTCGCGGCGGCGCACCGCCTCGCGGATATCCCGCAGCGGCTCATCGCTGCGGACGTCCGGAACTACGTCGAAGTTGTGCGGTGGCGGCGGCGATGTGGCGAACCACTCGAGCGTCTCACCGCCCCACGGATCGTGGCCCGCTCGGGTGCCGCGGGCGAGACTCGCATAGGCGTTCGCGATCGCGAGGATTGCTCCGAGCGAGAGCACGAAGGTCCCGATCGTCGCGATCACGTTGTAGGCGTTCAGATGCATGGCGTTGACCGCGTCGCTCGCGTCGAAGAACTTGAAGATGTCGACAGGCTGGCCCTCGAGGCCGGCGAGGAACAGCGGGATGAAGGTGAGATGCGCCCCGATCACGATCAGGGCGGCGGACGGCTTCGCCAGGCCCTCGCCCATCGTCCGCGCGGTCATCTTCGGGAACCAGTAGTGGAGTGCGGCGAGGCCGCCCAGAACCGGACCGCCGACGAAGACGTAGCCCGTCGCCGCCGTGGACGCGGTGGTGTCGGCGAGCTCCCACCCGACCGGGATGACGCTCTGGATCAGCTCCAGCACGAGGCCGAAGCTGAACGTGGAGATCGCCGCCAGCGCGAAGACGAGCGGCGCCCGCATCCGCAGCACGCCGCCGGCCAGCGTGCCGATCCAGTTGAGGAAGATCGCGCCGATCGGGATGACCAGCAGGAGCGCCATCAGCATCCCCCCGTACAGCCACCCGATCGAGATCGAGGCGCCGTACATGTTCTGCATCCAAGCGAGCAGGCCCAGAGGCATGATCGCCGCCATCGAGCCGACCAGCGAGCCGCGCGAGAGCAGCGGCTTGCCCGAGAAGACGGGCAGGATCTCCGAGATCGCGCCGAAGGCCGGGAGCAGGAAGACGAGGTAGCAACCGGTGAAGAAGATCCAGCTCAGGTGCTGGTAGTAGAGCGGTGCGCCGCCCTCGCCCGGGTCGAAGAAGACGCCGCCGAAGTGCCGGTCGATCTCCATCATCACCAACGCGGCCAGCATCGCGGAGCCGGCGACGATCATCGTCCACGAGGAGACAGCGGCCGAGAAGCTGAAGGGCGCCAGCCTTCGCCAGGCGAGCCCCGGAGCGCGAAGCTTCGAGACGGTCACGGCGAGGTTGATCGACTGGAGCACGAGCCCCAGCACCGTCAGCCCGACCGCCGTGATCCAGACGTCCGGGCCGTTGTTCGAGGTGAAAATCGTGTCCGACAGCGGCGGCCAGTTGCTGAAGCCGGTCTCCGGCGGCGTATAGATGAAGCTGACGTAGAGCAGGGCGCCGCCGAACAGGTAGAGCCAGACCGACACCGACGCGAGGCGCGGGAAGGCGAGCGACCTGGCGCCGAGTTGGAGCGGGACGACATAGGTGAACATGCCGAAGGCCAGCGGGAGTGCGAAGAGCAGGGTCAGGGTCGCGCTGTCCACCGTGAGCAGGCGGTTGAACGTGACCGGCGGGATCAGGTCGTTCTCCGGGACCGCGAGCTGCAGGCGAATCAGCAGGAAGCCGACGATGCCGAGGACGAGGAAGGAGAGCGCTCCCCCGATGTAGAGCCGACCGACGTCCTTGTGGTCGGCGCTCAACCCCATCTCGAGCCAGCGCGGCCGAGTGGGCGGGGGCCCCTCGGTGACCAGCTCGGGGCGCTGGGGCGGCATCACACGTGCTGCTCCTCGAGTCTCGCCTCGGGGGACCGTCGCATCTCGTCCGTTGGGGCTCATCCGGTCTCTCCGTTCACCTGCTGGACGAAGTCCTGGGCCGACTGGATGCCGGCGGCCTGCTGCTCGAGCCAGGACTGGTACGTCGGGACGTCGACCACCCGCACGCGGGTTCGCATCGCGGCGTAGGAGGCTCCCGAGAAGGCATAGCTGGCGCCGTCGTAGACGCCCTCCTCGTCGGCCTTGAACCAGGTGCTGTTGCTCGCGCCGGGCGTGGCGTCGAACTTGCCGCTCAGCCCGGGCACCCACCAGCGGTGAACGACGTCCGTCGAGCAGAGATCCAGGATCACCGCGGTGTCGACCGGCACGACCAGCTCGTAGTACGAGTAGGTCCCGTCCGGATACTCGTAGCGCCAAATCCACTGCTGGCCGCAGGCCATGATCTCGAGCGGGGCGGACTGCGCCGAGACGGCCGGCAGGGTGAGGGAGCGCTGAGCGGTCAGCACGGACGACCCGTGGAGCCCGTTCGAGCCGGTCGCCTCGATCTGCTTCGCGTCATGGGTGACGATCACCCCGAGGACGAAGACGACGAAGGCGAGGACGGCAAAGGCCCCGGCGGCGCCGAACTGCGCCGGACGCCGGATCTTGAGCCTGCGGGGCTCGCGTCCGCGGGCGGAGCGAAAGCGCATGGCCAGCGCGATCAGGGCGCCATTGATCGCCACCAGCAGGAGGACCCCGATGACGAGCATCACCCAGTACAGGGTGTTGAGGTCGTCCGCGTTGGGCGAGTGGCCGCTTGGGGGGCTGAGGAAGCCGAGCAAAGCGGCGTGAGTCTATTAGCTGATTGGGATCAGGCCCTCGCTGCGGCCGGCCTGAGAGCCTGACCCCGGATCCCTTCAGCTCACGTGTTGACGGTCGCGCCCTCGGGCCGCCGGTAGAGCACGATGCTCGCGGCTATCAGCCAGATCGGCAGGGCGATCACCGGCAGGAACACGACGCCGAAGAGCAACACCACGCCGCAGACGAACCCGAGCCAGCCCAGCCAGCGGGGCAGGGCGTCGGTCCGCATGATCACCACCGAGGTGGCGTCGATCAGGGCGATCGCTCCGAACATCGCGAAGATCAGGATCGAGCCGAATCCGACGGATGGCAAGAAGCGCGCGAGGTCGGCATTCGAGAGGTCGGGCGACCCGCCGAAAGAGACCCCAGCGGGAATCGCGGCGAGCGCGGCGGCCCCGACCCAGAGCAGCGCGACGAGCAGGACTCCACCACCGAGCGCGACGTTGGCGAGCCGGCCCTCGGGGCCCTCAGCCAGGCGAAGCCACTGACGCAGGCCTGATGCGAACCAGAGCAAGAACAGTCCGCAGAACGCGAGTACGAAGGCGCCGATGATCACCTCCACGCGGTGACCATGGTCCGCGTACCAGGAGAGGATCTGCGCGTCGGAATCGTCGCTGTCCGGTGAGTCCGCGGCCATCCCGAGCCCGACGATGAAGGTGACCGCGGCCAGGATGCCGGCCGTCGGCGTCCAGAAATCACGTCGAGGTGTGCTCATCTGCGCCTCCTTCGGTAGCCCCACGCCCCCTCCGCGCGAAGCTATCAGCGGCGGCGAGCGCTGAACAGGGGGTTGATCGGGCCGCCCGCCGATGCGAACATATGTTCGTGTCGCCCGCGGAAGGGTCGATCCTGCACGCCGACGCCGACGCGTTCTTCGCCTCGGTGGAGCAGCGCGACGATCCGAGCCTGCGCGGCCGTCCGACGATCGTCGGGGCGGGCGTCGTCATGGCGGCGAGCTACGAGGCGCGCGCCTACGGGATCCACGGCGGGATGAACGGCCGCCGCGCGCGGCGGCTCTGCCCCGATGCTGCCGTCGTCCCGCCTCGCTTCTCCGCGTATGTGGAGGCCAGCAGGGCGCTCTTCGACCTGTTCGAGGAGACGGCGCCAGTGGTCGAGGGCCTGTCGCTGGAGGAGGCCTTCCTCGACGTCAGGGGACTGGAGCACATCTCGGGCAGCCCGCGCGAGATCGCCGAGCGCCTGCGGCGCCGGGCGCGAGAGCGAATCGGGCTCGCCGTGACGGTCGGCGTCGCCCGGACGAAGGTGCTCGCCAAGATGGCGAGCGGCGCGGCGAAGCCCGATGGCCTGCTCGTCATCGATCCGGACCGAGAGGCGGAGTTCCTGAGGCCCCTTTCGGTCGAGGCCCTGTGGGGAGTCGGCGAGGCGACCGCCCAGAAGCTCCACGCTCATGGGATCCACACGATCGGGGATCTGGGTCGCCGCGACGAGGTGGAACTGAGGATGTTCCTCGGCGCCCACGCGGCCCGGCACCTGCACGCGATCGCCCACAACCGCGATCCGCGCCGGGTGCGGCGCGGTCGCCGGCGGCGGTCGATCGGGACCCAGTCCGCGTTCGCGGGAGGCGGCAAGTCCCGGTCCGACCTTGACGCGCTGCTGGTCAGCCTGGTCGACCGCGTCACGCGACGAGCGCGGGCGGGCAACCACGCCGGCCGGACCGTGACCCTTCGCTTTCGGTTCGGTGACTTCACCCGCGCGACCCGCTCGCGGACGCTCGGCCACCCAACGGCGGGCACCGGCGCGATCCTGGCGGCCGCGCGAGCGTTGCTCGCGGCCGCATGTCCCATGATCGAGGAGCGCGGCCTGACCATGCTCGGCATCACGGTGGCCAACCTCTCCGATCACGCGCAGCTGGAGCTGCCGCTCGATCCCCGCATCGACCCGGCGCTCGACCGCGCCATCGACGAGATTCGGCAGCGCTTCGGGAGCGACGCGATCATGCGCGGCTCGGTCCGGCCCTCGACGCCCCGGCACGTCACACAGGTCTGAGAGCGGACCGGGGGTTAGGCTGCCCGGCCATGGCGAGTGTCCGCGAGGCGACCCTTGATCTCTTCCGCGCGCACGGGATGACGACGGTGTTCGGCAACCCAGGTTCGACCGAGTTGCCGATGCTGGCGGAGTTCCCGGAGGACTTCCGCTACGTGCTCGGGCTGCAGGAGGCAGTCGCCGTCGGGATGGCGGACGGGTACGCGCAGGCCTCGGGTCTTCCATCCCATGTCAACCTCCATACGGCGCCCGGCGTGGGGAACGGGATGGGCGCGATCTTCAACGCGCAGGCGAACCACTCGCCGCTGGTGGTGACCGCCGGCCAGCAGGTGCGCGCCCACATCACCATGCAGGCCAACCTGACGAACCGGGACGCCACCCGCGTCGTCCACCCCTTCGTGAAGTGGAGCTTCGAGCCGCCCCGCGCACAGGACGTGCCGCACGCGCTGGCCCGGGCGATCCACACCTCGTCCCTGGCTCCGAAGGGCCCGACCTTCGTCTCCCTTCCCATGGACGACTGGAACGAGGAGGCTGATCCGGAGGCAAGTCACGCCGTCCGGCGAAAGAGCGAGCCCCGCTCCGGCCCGGCCCCGGACGCGATCAAGGCCGTCGCGAGGCGCCTGGAGGAGGCGAGCAACCCGGTGCTGGTCGCGGGGCCCGACATCGACGCGAGCGGCGGGTGGGATGACGCGGTCGCGCTGGCGGAGCGCCAGCGGCTGCCCGTCTTCGCGTCGCCGGCGCCAGGTGGGGGGCGCATCGGGTTCCCCGAGGGCCATCCGCTCTTCCAGGGCGTCCTGCCGCCGGCGATCGGCCCCGTCACCGAGACGCTCAAGGGACGCGACCTGATCCTCGTCGTCGGCTCCTCGGTCTTCCCCTACTACCCCTACATCCCGGGACCGCTCCTTCCCGAAGGCGCCTCCCTGGTCGCGATCACCGGCGACCCCGACGAGGCCGCCCGCGCTCCGATGGGCGACGTGATCCTGGCCGATCCGGGGATGGCTCTGCGCGCTCTGGTGGACGAGGTAGGCGAGACGAACCGCGCCGAGCCTGACCCGCTTCCGGAGCCGGCCGGCGGCGACGAGAGCGATCCGCTGACGCCGACGATGGTGAACCGCGTCCTCGGCGACGTCCTCCCGGCTGACGGAATCGTCGTGCTCGAGTCCCCGTCCAGCACGCTCTCGCTGCGGAATCAGCTGCGGATCTCCAGGCCGGGCAGCTACTACTTCGGCGCCGGCGGCGGGCTCGGCTTCGGCCTTGCTGCAGCGATCGGCGTCCAGCTTGCACAGCCCGACCGGCCGGTCGTCTGCGTGCTCGGGGAGGGGTCCGCCCAGTACGCGATCACCGGGTTCTGGACGGCGGCGGCCTACGACGTGCCGGTGACCTTCCTGGTGCTCCGCAACGATGAGTACTCGATCCTCAAGTGGTTCGCGGACGCCGAGGAGGTCAAGGGAGCGCCCGGCCTCGACCTGCCTGCCCTGGAGGTCGCCAAGGTCGCCGAGGCATACGGGGTTTCGTCGCAGGTCGTCTCCGGTCGCGACGAGCTTCACGAGGCACTCAACGGGGCGATCGGCTCCGGCGCCCCGAAGCTCGTCGAGGTCCCGGTGGCGCCGGGCATGGCTCTCTTCTAGGACTAGGCTTATGGGAGGGCGCCACGGAAGCGAAGCTGAGGAGCGACCCGTTTGATGATGGAGCTGCTGGCGCCGGATGTGCACCGGATCGCGCCGGAGGGCAACGAGCCTTCGATGGACCGGGCGCCGGACGAGCTCGCCTCCGGGACGCCCGAGCCCCTGCGGAGCGAGCTGATCGGCCTGCTCGGTGAGGACCGGGTCCTCACTCGCGCAATCGACTTGATCCGCTACGCCTCGGACGCGAGCCCGTACCGCCTGCTTCCCAAGGCGATCGTCATGGCACGCGATGCCGACGATGTCTCCAAGGTGCTCGCCTACGCACGGAGCAACGGGGTGCCGGTCACCTTCCGGGCCGGCGGCACGAGCCTCAACGGCCAGGCTCAGAGCGATGGAATCCTGGTCGACGTCCGGCGGCACTGGAGCGGGGTGGAGGTGCTCGACGGCGGGGCGCGCGCGCGGGTGAAGCCGGGAACGGTGCTGGGTCATGCCAACCGCGTGCTCTGGCCGCACGGCCGCAAGCTCGGCCCGGACCCCGCCAGCACCGACATCGCCTGCGTGGGGGGCGTGTTGGCCAACAACTCGGGCGGGATGCGCTGCGGAGTGGTCGCGGACTCCTACAGCACCGTCAGCTCGCTCACCTTCGTCCTGCCGTCGGGCACCGTCATCGACACCGCCGCTCCCGACGCCGACGAGCGCTTCGCCGCCGCCGAGCCGGAGCTGACAGCCGCTCTGGACGAGATCCGCGACGAGATCCGGGCAGACGACGAGCTCAGGGAGCGGATCCGCAAGAAGTTCCGGATCAAGAACACGACCGGCTATCGGCTGTGCGCGTTCCTCGACGAGGACGAGCCTGTCCAGATCTTCCGGCGCTTGCTGATCGGGTCGGAGGGCACGCTCGGTTTCATCGCCGAGGCGGTCTTCGAGACCGTGCCGAAGCCATCGAAGACGACAGTCTCCTGGCTGCATTTCGACGGGATCGAGTCCGCGACGGAGCCCGTCCCCGCACTCGTCGGCTGCGGCGCCACCGCGGTCGAGCTGATGGTCGCGCCCGCGCTGATGGTCGCCGCGCAGAACATCGCCGGCGCCCCGCAGGACTGGCTGGAGCTGCCGCCGACCTCGGCCGCCCTGCTGGTCGAGTTCGGTGCGGAGTCGGATGGCGAGCTCGACGGCCTGGTCGCGGGCGCCGAGGAGATCCTCAAAGAGCACGAGCTGATCCGCGAACCCGACTTCACCCGAGACGAGGAGCGGATCGAGGTCGCCTGGACGGTGCGCGAGGGACTGCACGGCCTGATCGGTCGCTTCCGCGCGCCGGGCACCTCGCTGATCATCGAGGACGTCTGCGTCCCGCCCGAACGGATCGCCGAGTCCGCTCGCGAGATCCAGGCGCTCCTGACCGAGCACGGGTTCCTGGCGGGCGTCGCGGGCCACACCTCGGCGGGGAACCTCCACTTCATGCTCACCCCGGACTTCTCCAAGCAGGAGGACATGGACCGCTACGACGCGTTCATGGGGAAGCTCGTCGAGCTTGTCCTCGACAAGTACGACGGCTCGCTCAAGGCGGAGCATGGGACCGGCCTGAACATGGCGCCCTACGTGGAGCGGGAGTGGGGCCCGAAGGCGACGGAGCTGATGTGGCGGGTCAAGCGGCTCGCCGACCCGGACGGCGTACTCGCGCCCGGCGTCCTGCTCAACCGAGATCCGGGCGCCCACCTGCGGAACCTGAAGACCACGCCGGAGATCGAGGAGGTGGCGACGACCTGCGTCGAGTGCGGGTTCTGTGAGCCGGTCTGCCCGAGCCGCCACCTGACGACGACGCCGCGGCAGCGGATCGTGATCCGCCGCGAGATGGCGCGCCAGCCGGCTGGCTCGCCGGTCCAGCGGGCGCTGCTCGAGCAATACGAGTACGACGGGATCCAGACCTGCGCGGCGGACGGGACCTGCCAGATCGCCTGCCCGCTGGGAATCGACTCCGGGAAGCTGATCAAGGGCTTCCGCACCGAGGAGCACACCGAGCGCGACCAGCGCCGCGGCGTCCGCTTCGCCGAGCGCTGGGGCCGGGTCGAGCGGGCGGCGCGGGCCGGGCTACGGGCCGGGGCCGTCGCCGGCCCTCTGATGCGGGCGGGCGCGGGAGCGGCCCGTTCGCTGATCAGCGACGAGCTGGTGCCGACCTGGCCGCAGAACATGCCGCGCCCGGCGCCGGCGAAGCTGCCGGAGACCTCGCGGGACGGAGCGGCGGCCGTCTACATGCCGTCCTGCGTCAACAGGATCTTCGGTCGGCCCCACAACGACGGCTCGGGCCTGCCGCTTCCGGAGGCGATGGTCGCCGTCTCGGCTCGCGCCGGCATGCCGGTCTGGATCCCCGCTGACGTCGGCGGCCACTGCTGCGCCGTCCCCTGGACCTCGAAGGGCTACACCGACGGCGCCGCGGCGATGGCGAACCGGACGGTCGAGTCCCTGTGGCGCTGGAGCTCGGAGGGCGAGTTGCCAGTCGTGCTCGATGCGAGCTCCTGCGCGCTCGGGCTCGCCGGCGAGGCGGCGGACGGCCTCACGGACGAGAACCGCGAGCGCCACGAGAAGCTCGAGATCCTCGACTCGGTCGCCTGGGCGAGGCGCCTGCTCCCGAACCTCGAGATCAACCGTAAGCTCGGCTCGGCGGCGGTCCACGCGACCTGCTCGACCCACCACCTGGGGCTCGAGCGCCCGCTCCGCGAAGTGGCCGGCGCGATCGCCGACGAGGTCGTCCAGCCGATCCGCGCCACCTGCTGCGGGATGGCCGGCGACCGGGGCATGCTCCATCCGGAGCTGACAGCCTCGGCGACGGCCGAGGAGGCCGCGGAGCTGGCCGGTTCCGAGCACGACGCCTACCTGTGCAGCAACCGCACCTGCGAGATCGCCCTGCAGCAGGGCACCGGCGCAACCTATGAGTCGTTCCTGATCCCGCTCGAGCTGGTCAGCCGTCCGCGGGACTCGGCACGTCCCTGAGCTTCGAGACCGGCTCCGGCCTGCCCAGGTGATAGCCCTGGCCGAAGTCGACCCCGAGATCGCGAACCATGTCCATGGTCGCCGCGTCGCCGACGAACTCGGCGACGGTCTTGATGCCGAGGCCGTCGCAGACCTCGACCAGCGCCTTGACGATCAGCTGGTCGGTACGGCTTCCCGGCAGCTCCCGGACGAACTCGCCGTCGATCTTCAGGTAGCTGATCGGCAGGTGCTTGAGGTAGTAGAAGGAGGCGTAGCCGGCCCCGAAGTCGTCGAGGGCGAAGCGGCAGCCGACCCGCGCCAGGCTCTGGGCGAAGCTGCGGGCGTGCTCCATGTCGGCCACGGCCGCGGTCTCCGTCACCTCGAAGATCAGGCTGTTGGGATCGATCCCGCTCGACCTCAGCTCGCGTCGGACCTCGTCGGGGAATCTCGGGTCGCCCATCGTCTTGCCCGAGAGGTTGACCTCGAGGGTGAGCTCTCGCCCCTCGCGGTTGTGCGCCGCGATCAGGCGGATCGCCTGCTGGGTCACCCAGCGGTCGATCCCGCCGATCAGCCCGAAGCGCTCGGCCGTGGCCAGGAAGGTCCCCGGCGCGACGAGCCCGCCGCCGTCCTTGCGCATCCGCAGCAGGAGCTCGTGCTGCGTCGTCTCGCCGCTCGCCAGGTTCACGATCGGCTGGCTGGTGAGTATGAAGAGCCCTCTCTCCGTGGCCTGACGCACGCGCTCCGTCCAGGCCCGGCGCTCGTCCATCTCGCTGCGCCCGAGCTGATCGAACCCGAGGACCCTGTCCCGGCCGGCGTCCTTCGCCGCGCTCATCGCGCTCTCCGCCTCGGCGAGGAGCTCAGCGCCGACCACCGAGCGGCTCTCGAGCGAGGTCACGCCGGCGCTCATGGTCACGCGGATCCCCTCGCCCTCGATCACGAACGCGTGCCGCCGGATGATCCCGAGCAGCTCATCAGCGAGGGCGATCGCCTTGGTGCGGTCGGTGCCGTGGATCAGGATCCCGAAGACGTCCCCGCCGACGCGCGCAAGGACATCCGTCTTGCGGATGCGCCCGCGGATCAGCTTCGCGAGCTCCGTGAGGATCCGGTCCCCCGCGGCGACGCCGAGGGACTCGTTGACGTATTTGAAGGTGTCGATGCCGAGGGCGAGCACCGACCCGCCGCTGCCGTAGCGGGCGGCGTACTCGACGTGGCGGGTGAGGGCATGCTCGAAGCTCACCCGGTTGACCGTCCCGGTGAGCGCATCCTGATCGGCCATCTGCCGCAGCCGTGCCTCGGCCCGCTTGCGCTCGCGGATGTCACGTGCGACCGCTGCCAGCGATCTGACCTGGCCGACTCGGACGTCGCTGAGCGAGAGCTCGAGGGCGACGCCGGCGCCATCCAGCTGCCGGGCGACGACCTCACGCCGCTCTCCGATCAGATCCGCGCTCTCGCCCGCCGCGAACTGGCGAAGGACCTCGGCGTACTGCGATCCGAACGGCTCGGCGAGCAGCTCGCTGAACTGTCTGCCCGCGAGCTCCGCGGCCGAGGCCCCGAAGAGGCGCTCCGCGGCGGCGTTCGCGTACCCGATCCCGCCCTGCTCGTCCATCAGGAGGATCGCGTCGGGCAGGTTCTCGAGCAGCGCGATGGTCGGCGTGGTGCCACCGGCGGGTGGTGCCGCGAGGCTCGGCGTGCTCACACTCGCTCATCGGCATCCGTGAGTGCAGGGCTTTAGGCGCGCTGGGCCAGTCTCGGCACATACACTCGCGCGGCCTTGCACGGGAACCGATCTAGAGGGAGCTCGCCCTGGGCGTCCCTGGTCAAGGGCGCGGCGGCGGCGGGGCTCGCCGCGGCGGTCGCCGTCCCGCTGCTGCGCAAGAAGCTCCGGATTCCCGCCTCCGCAACGGCCGCCGCGATGGCTGCGGGGCCGCCCTCGCTCGCGGTCGTGGGGCACCGGACGCGCCTGCGCGATGCCGGGATGTACGCGCTGCAGATGTGGATGTTCCTGATGGGACACGAGCTGCCCTACGACAACCCGGAGGCGGCGCGCCGGCGGCTTCGGATCGGTTACCCGATCCGCGTCGATCGGCTGCTCGGCGCGGGCGAGCTGCCCAACGTGCGGCTCCAGAGCGCTCTCGCCGGGCTGGGCAGACGCAACGCCGTCGACCGCTTCCTCTCCTGGGTGCACTGGCTGTGGTTCCTCGAGCCGCACGGCTCGCTCACCTGGATCCTCGCCCGGCATCCCGACCACTTCCCGCGCTCGGCGCGGCAGATGTCCGCCGTCTTCGATCTCGGCTGCGCGGTCTACATGGCCGTCCCCACCGCCCCTCCGTGGTGGGCGTCCGAGGAGGGCCACACCCACGCCCGGGTACGCCGGATCATGGTCGAGGTCGGCGAGGAGGAGTGGGGGAGGGCCTGGCCCGTCCTCTACGACACGCTCGGGGGCAACCCCTGGGCTGCGATGCCCTCCCTGCACTTCGCCACCTCACTGATGGCGGCCTACCTGCTCGCGGAGACGGGTCCGGCGGCTGGGGCGGTGGGCTGGCTGTACGCGGGCACCCTGGGCTTCGCCCTCGTCTATCTGGGCGAGCACTACCTGGTCGATCTGCTGGCCGGCGCGGCGATCGTGGTCGCCGTGCGTCGCGGTGAGCGCTACGTGGAGCCGCTCGCGCAGGCGGTGAGCCGCGGGTTGCAGCGCCTGGAGCGCATCGCGACTCAATAGCGCCCGTTTGGGAACATCAAGACTGTGAGGGAGGAGCGCACGGCAAGCGCTCAGGAAGAAGAGGAGGCGCCGCGCGAGCTCGTCGCGGACGACGAGCCCAGCATCTTCGGCGACCGCAAGCGGCTCATCCAGACGCTCGTCGCGGTGGTCCTGCTGACCGTCGCGATCTACGTCCTCGTCCCGCGGCTGTTCGACCTCCAGGACGCGATCGGAAAGATCGGTGACGGCGATCCGCTCTGGATCGGCATCGGGATCCTCTGCTGCGTCGCGATGTTCGGGGCGTACGTCGCGCTCTTCCGCGGTGTCGTCGGCGAGCACGTGATCCACCTCGAGTGGCGGGAGAGCTACGAGATCACGATGGCCGGCCTGGCCGCGACGCGACTGTTCTCGGCCGGCGGAGCGGGAGGCATCCTCCTCACCTACTGGGCGTTGCGCAAGGCGGGCATGGAGCGCCGGCGGTCGGTCTGCCGGATGGTCGCCTTCCTGGTCGTGCTGTACTCGGTGTACCTCGTCGCCCTGATGGTCTTCGGGATCCTGCTGCGGACCCACGTGCTCTCGGGCGAGGCGCCGCTCTCGGGCACGATCATCCCGGCCGTCCTGGCGGCCATCGCGATCGTCGTCGGCCTGCTGCTCGCGCTGCTCCCGGATGACATCGAGCGTCGCATCGAAGGGCACACCTCGGGCCGCTTCGGCAAGATCGCGCGCCGCCTCGCCACGGCCCCCGCGACCTTCTCCCAGGGCACGCGGACCGCGATCGCGTTCGTCCGGCACCCGAGCGCGGGCGCGATGGCGATCGGCGGGGCGATCGGCTTCTGGGCGGCGAACATCGCGATCCTCTGGGCGAGCTTCCATGCCTTCGACGTCCAAGTCCCGCTCGGGGTCGTCGTCCAGGGGTTCTTCCTGGGGATGCTGGCGAACCTATTCCCCTTCGCGCCGGGCGGCGTGGGCGCGGTGGACGCGGGGATGATCGGCGCCTTCGTCCTCTTCGGCCTGCCGAGCACCGAGGTGTTCGCCGCGGTGCTCACCTATCGCGTGATCGCCTTCTGGCTGCCGATCCCTCCCGGGATCATCGCGTTCTTCCAGCTGCGAAACACGGTGCACCGCTGGGAGGCCGAGGGGCGCGATCGCCCGGAGCGGCTCGACGTGGGCAAGGCCGAGACCGCCGCGGCGGGGCCGTAACAGCCGGGCACGAACGGGTACTATAAAAAGTGAAGTGAGCCCCTGATCAACCGGAGCCGCGGGTAGGCTCCGAAAGGATCAACGTGACGGATGAGAAGAGCACCGAGATGAACGGACGGGTCGAAGACGCTCCATCAGAGGACCTCATCATCGTCGGCGGCGGCCCCGCCGGGTACACCGCCGCGCTCTATGCCGCGCGCGCCGAGCTCGAGCCCCTGGTGATCGAGGGCTTCCAGTGGGGTGGGCAGCTGCAGAACACCACCGACGTCGAGAACTATCCCGGCTACGTCGAAGGCGTGATGGGACCGGAGATGATGAATCAGTTCCGCTCCCAGGCTGAGCGCTTCGGCACCCGCTTCATCACGGATGACGCCACCGAGCTCGAGCTCAGCGACGGCGGTATCCACACGGTCCACGTCGGCAAGGACGCCTACAAGGCTCGTGCCGTGATCCTCTCGATGGGCGCCGAGCCCAAGCGTCTCGGCATTCCGGGTGAGATCGAGCTGGGCGGCCGCGGCGTCTCCACCTGCGGCGTCTGCGACGGCGCCTTCTTCAAGGACGAGAACGTGGCCGTGATCGGCGGCGGCGACTCGGCGATGGAGGACTCGATCTTCGTCTCCAAGTTCGCCAAGAAGCTGACGATCGTGCATCGCCGCGACGAGTTCCGCGCCTCGAAGATCATGCAGGAGCGGGCCCGGAGCAAGGAGAACATCGAGTTCCTCACCCCGTACGTCCCGGTCGGGTTCCTCGCCGGCGACGACGGCAAGATCGCCAAGGTCCGGGTCCAGCACGCCGAGACCGGCGAGGAGAAGGAGCTCGAGGTCGGCGGGGCGTTCGTCGCGATCGGGCATCGGCCACGGTCCGAGCTGGTGCAGGGCCAGGTCGACACCGACGAGGAGGGCTATGTGAAGGTGGAGGAGCCCTCGACCAAGACCAAGCTGGCCGGGGTCTTCGCGGTCGGCGACCTCGTCGATCGCACCTACCGCCAGGCGGTCACCGCCGCCGGCAGCGGCACCAAGGGCGCCCTGGACGCGGAGTGGTATCTGCGCGACATGCCGCCGGACCCCGAGGAGCACTGGGGCAAGAACACCGGCGCGATCATCGAGGCCGTCGAAGCCTCCTAGCGCCCCCGGGCCGCGACGTCAACCGGCGCGAGCGCCGGGCGCGCGGATAGGTTGCCCGCATGATCGGTGCGGGAGCAGCCGCCCCGATGCAGAACTTCCTCGACTATGGCAGCGCGGTGGCCCCGCACGACACCACGGGCTGGCCCAAGCTGACCTCCTGGGCCCACACCAACCTGACCTACGAGGACAGCACTCGCTTCGAGCTCGACGACATCCACAAGCTCCAGAACTACGTCGACGCGCAGGCCGGAGGCCCGGGCAAGGGCTTCTTCCAGATCGTGACCGACCCCTTTCAGGCACGCCGGGTGATCAACGACGGCAAGCTCGCGGTCGTGCTCGAGGTGGAGATCTCCGAGCCATTCGGCTGTCGCGGGACCGACGGCGTTTCGAGCTGCAGCCAGGCCCAGCTGTAGGCACTTGACATACCGCTTGGTATCTGATCAGATACCGCTTGGTATCTGAATGGAAGCGGTGACCGAGATTCCGAATGCCGCGGCGCCGGCCGCCCCCGAGCTTCCGCCCGGCCCCGACTGGTCGGTGGCCCGCTCGACCTTCACTTGGTGGCGGCGGCCGCTCCAGACCCTCGAGGAGTGCCGCGCCCGGTACGGGGACATGTTCACCTACCGGATCGCGCACGAGGGGACCTGGGTCTTCGTCTCCGACCCGGAGGCCATCAAGCAGGTCTTCACGGGGGATCCCCGGCTCCTGCACGCCGGCGAGGCGAACATCGTCCTGTTGCCGGTGCTCGGCGAGCACTCGGTGCTGCTGCTCGACGAGCCCGCGCACATGAGGGAGCGCAAGCTGATGCTCCCGCCCTTCCACGGCAAGCGCATGCAGGCTTACCGCGAGGTCATGGCTCGCGTCGCCGCGGAGGAGATCGAGCGCTGGCCGACCGATCGGCCGGTCCGGATGCGTCCCCGCATGCAGGCGGTGACGCTCGAGGTCATCCTGCGCGCCGTCTTCGGCGTCGGTGAGGGTGATGCGCTGACCCGCCTGCGCGACGAGCTCCGCAGCACGCTCAACCTCCTCGGGAACCCGAGGCGCGCGATCTTCTTGGTGCTGCTCGGCCCCGAGCGGCTGCGGCGGTTCCCGCCGTTCCGCCGGCGGCTCGAGCGAGTGGACGCCCTCC
>DATFPJ010000227.1:0-6031 GCA_035264865.1 Solirubrobacterales bacterium | reverse complement strand
CTCCGGTCGGCGCTTCCTAGTCGCTGATCTGGAGAAGCTCGCCGCCCGATTCGTGCTCGACCTGGAGGGTCGAGTGCTCGATGCCGAAGCGGTCCGCGAGCAGCCGGGCGGCGCGCCAGCGTGCCTCGTGGCAGTCGGCGTCCCGGCCGACGATCACGTGCGCCGAGATCGCGGGCATCCCGGTGGTCACTTCCCAGACGTGCAGGTCGTGCACCTCGACCACACCCGCCTCGGCGACCAGCGCCTTGCCGATCGCCTCCGGGTCCAGGTCCGGCGGGGCCGCCTCCATGAAGACGCGCCCTGACTCGCGCAGCAGGCCGAACGCCGCCCAGAGCATCAGCGCCGCGATCAGCAGCGAGGCGATCCCGTCCGCCCGGTCGAAGCTCGCGATCAGGATGAGCGCGCCGGCGACCGCGGTCGCGATGAAGGCGAACAGGTCGGTGGCGACGTGCAGGAAGGCGCCCTCGACGTTCAGGCTCCGCCGCTCGGCCGAGGCGAGCTGTCGTGCGGCGAGCAGGTTGACCCCGACGCCGACCACCGCGACCACCAGGACGAGGGCGCCCTCCACTTCGGGCGGATCGATCAGCCGGCGGATTCCCTCGTAGACGATCAGGACGCCGAGCAGAAGCAGGGTGATCCCGTTGACCTGCGCGGAGAGGATCTCGGCCCGCCTCAGCCCGTAGGTGAAGCTGCCCGCCGGCGGCCGCTCGGCGAGGCGGAGCGCCGCCAGCGCCAGCCCGAGGGCGACGGCGTCGGTGAGCATGTGCCCCGCGTCGGAGAGCAGCGCGAGCGACGAGCCCAGGATCCCCGCCACCACCTCGGCGAGCATGAAGGCGACGATCAGCGCGAACGCGGTACCGAGGCGGCGGGCGTCGGCCTCCCCGTGGACATGGGTGTGGTCGTGGGCCACGACTCAATTACACACGGCTTGGCCACCGGATCGTGGCCGCGAAAAAGAAAGCGCGCGACCCGGGGCAGGGAGGGTCGCGCGCGCTGACGAGAGAGGAATCTCGTGAGTGAGCGCAGCATCACCGCCACGGGCCGGGTGCATGTGAACATCTCGATACGCCGGCGCGCGGGTTTCCCCGTGATTTGCGTGTGAAAAACCGGTGAACACGCCTTCCGATCCGGGGTGCCCGGCCGCACCCCTCCCTATGATCCGCGGCGACTGATATCGAGAAGTCCCGGATGGGGCAGGTCCCAAGGGAGGACCAGATGACCGAACAAGCGAGATCGATCCGGCTGGCGGTGATCGACACCGACAGCGCCTTTCTCACCGTCCTTGAGAACCGGCTCGACACCGCCGGCTGGCAGCACCGCGTGCTCTCCGAGGGAGTGCCGACGGAGGAGCTGGTGTCGATGAAGCTGAACGCGCTGCTGATCGATCTCTCCGCCGTCGGCGCGGATGGCTGGGAGTTCCTCGAGCGCGTCGCGGGCGCGGTCCCGGGGCTGGGGATCCTCGTCTGCAGCGCGCAGTCCACCGTCGCGCAGCGCGTCCGCGGCCTGCGGCTAGGCGCGGACGACTGGATCACGAAGCCCTGTCATCCCGAGGAGGTCATCGCCCGGGTCGAGGCGGTCGTGCGACGGCGCAAGCGCGCCGAGGTCAGGCTCAACGCCTGGCCGGTCCTGCACGCCGAGCTCGAGATCCGGTCCGACCAGTACCAGGCCTTCGTCGGAGCTCAGAACGTGGGCCTGACCCGCCGCGAGTTCGAGCTGCTCCAGCTGCTTGCGCAGGTGCCGGGCCAGGTCGTCGAGCGCGAGGAGATCTACCAGAAGGTCTGGGGCTACGCGATGGCCCATGGCGATCGCTCGGTCGACGTGTTCATCCGCAAGCTCCGCCAGAAGCTGCACGGGCACTCTCCCTCGTGGCGCTACATCCACACGCATTTCGGGATCGGCTATCGCTTCGATCCCGAGCCCGTCGACGGCGCCGAGCAGGTTGCGCCCGCTCCGGATCGGGCCGAGGCACGGCCACCCCGGTCCGACGAAGTGCCAACCGACGAAGCGTCCGTCGAGGAAGCGCCGGTCGACGAAGTGCCGGTCGAGACCGCCTAGCCGCGTCACAATGCCGGGGATGTCACGCCGCCCCCGGCGCGCCCTTCTTCAGCTCGCCCCGCTCGTGGTGGTCGCGACGCTCGTGGGGATCGCGGCGAGCGACACCGGTGGCGGCGATCGCAGGTCGCGGCAGCGGGAGGGCCTCATTGGCGCCGTCACCATCGACGGGGGACCGGCCCTCAGGCCCGCGACGGCGCTGGCCGCCACCGGCTTCCAGCGCCGCCACCCTGGGGTGCGGGTGACGGTCGGCGCCTCGGGTGACCGCAGCGCCCTGGACGCTTTCTGCGCCGGCGAGCTCGACATCGCGGCGGTGTCCCGGCATCCGACACCGGCCGAGCGGGTCGAGTGCGAGTCCTCGGGCACGCATTACATCCCGATCGAGCTTGCGCGAGAGGGGATCGCTGTGGTGGTCAGCGAGTCCAACACCTTCGCGGGCTGCCTCAGCGTCGCCCAGCTCGAGGCGATCTGGCGAGCCGAGGACCCGGCGCGCTCGTGGGCGCAGGTCGGTCCCGGGCTGCCGGAGGCCGAACTCGAGCCCGTCGGCTGGAAGCCCGACAGCGCTCCCCACACGCTGCTCTCGCAAGCGCTCTTCGGTGTCGAGCCGCGGACGCGTGACGACTACGAGGTTGCGGGCGATGGGCCGGCGCTCGCAGCGACGGTCGCGGCGTCGCCGGCCGCGGTCGGGTATCTGCCGCTCGGCGAGCTCAGGCCCGGGATGGGGATCAGGGCCCTCGCTATCGATGGTGGCCGAGGATGCGCCGCTCCCAGAGCCCGGACCGTCCGTGACGGCTCCTACCGCCCGCTGACTCGCAGGCTCACCCTCTATCTGAACGCAGCCTCGCTGGGGCGCCCCGAGGTCCGGCGATTCGTCCGTCACTACCTGCGGCACGCGACGCGCATCCGGCGTGCCCTCGGCTTGGCCGCCCCACGCCGTTCACCTCGCCTTCACCGGATCTTCACGCGACGGTAACTAGCTCCGGGCCGCCGGCGGCGAACCTGTCCGGCCATGGAAGGCCAGAACGGCGGAGCGCCCTCGCGGATCCTCGTCGAGGCGCAGGGCGGTCCGGACCTGACGCCGGTCTACGCGGGTCGGCTCGAGATCCGGCCCGCCGAGCATGCCGCGCTGGTCGACGGCCGCCCGCTCAGCCTCACCGTGCGGGAGCTCGCCCTGCTCACCGAGCTCGCCCACAACGCCGAGCGCGTGATGACTCGCGAGGAGCTCTACCGCTCTGTCTGGGGACGCGACTACCGCAAGAGCGACCGCTCCGTGGACGTCTACGTCGGGCGGCTGCGGGCCAAGCTGGATCGGGCGCTGCCGGGACGGCGGTACATCCATACGCACACGGGCATCGGCTACCGGTTCTCGCCCGAGGCCTGAGCGCCGCTTCAGCGGCGTTCACACCCTTTTTACATCGGCGCCACACGCCCGTAACAAGATCCGGGCGAGCCGCTGCGAGGCTGCAGGCCATGAAGGGAAGTCGGGCACCAAGGCCCGCTGCCCGCCTCGACACACGACAAAGGAGAACGACCCAATGTCAACCAAGCTGTGGCCCGCTCTAGCAGCCTCAGCCGTGCTTGCCGTCGGTGTCGCCGCCTGCGGCTCGAGCGACGACAGCGGCTCATCCGGTGGCTCCGGCGGCTCATCCGATAGCGCCTCCGGCACGATCGCCGGCGCCGGCTCGAGCGCCCAGGAGGCCGCTCAGGAGGCCTGGAAGGCGAACTTCGAGAGCGACAACTCCGACGCGACCGTCACTTACGACCCGATCGGGTCCGGCGGCGGCCGCGATCAGTTCGTCGCGGGCGGGGCCACGGCCTTCGCCGGCAGCGACTCGCCCTTCGACACCGACGAGCTGCCGAAGGCCACCCAGCGCTGCGCGTCGGGAGAGCTCGTCCAGATCCCGGACTACATCTCGCCGATCGCGATCGTCTACAACCTCCCGGGCGTCGAGGACCTACAGCTCTCGCCGGAGACGACCGCGAAGATCTTCAAGGGCGAGATCACGAGCTGGGACGACCCGGCGATCAAGGCAGACAACCCGGGCGCGGACCTGCCGAGCACCGACATCACCGCTGTCCACCGCTCGGACGAGTCGGGCACCACGGCCAACTTCACGGACTATCTCCATGAAGCGGCCGGCAGCGTCTGGACCGACGAGCCGGACAGCGTCTTCCCGATCAAGGGCGGCGAGTCCGCGGCCCAGACGTCGGGCATGGTCCAGGCCGTCAAGGCGGGCGAGGGCGCGATCGGCTACGCCGACGAGAGCCAGGCCCAGGACCTCGGTGTCGCCAAGGTCAAGGTCGGCAACACGTACGTCGCCCCGAGCGCCGACGGCGCCGCGGCTGACTTCGAGCAGTCGCAGAAGGATCCCGAGCTCAGCCAGGGCAAGTACGTGTTCGCCTACAAGGTGCAGCGGACCCCCACCGACCCGAGCAGCTACCCGGTCCTGCTGGTCTCGTACCTGATGGGCTGCACGAAGTACGACTCGGACGAGCAGACCAACCTCGTCAAGGCGTACTTCAACTACGTGATCAGCTCGGAGGGCCAGCAGGCCGCGGCGGAGAACGCCGGCTCGGCCCCGCTGCCCCCCGGCATCACCAAGGAGGACCAGACCGCCGTGGACGCGATCGGGGGCTGATGGAAGCCAGCTCCACCGCGACCACACTCCGCCACCGCCGGCTCTTCGGGGCCGGCGGTGGCCGGCGCGTCGGGGACCGGATCTTCTCCAAGGCCACGGTTGTGGCCGCGCTCACGGTCCTGGCGATCCTCGGGGGAGTCGCCGTCTTCCTGATCGTCAAGGCGGCGCCCGCGGTCACGGCGAGCGCCGCCGACCTCCCCGAGGGCAAGAGCCTCGTCGACTACATCGCGCCCCTCGCCTTCGGCACGGTGCTCGCGGCGATCGTCGCGGTGATCGTCGCGGTCCCGCTCGCGGTGGCCGTAGCGCTCTTCATCAGCCACATCGCCCCGCGGCGGATCGCGAACTCACTTGCCTACGCCGTCGACCTGCTCGCCGCGATCCCGAGCATCGTCTACGGACTGTGGGGCATCTTCGTGCTCGGCCCCGCGATGGTGCCGATCCTCGACTGGCTGGTCGACAAGCTCGGCTTCCTCCCGTTCTTCGAGGGGCCGGCCTCGGTCACGGGCCGCACGATGCTCACGGCGGGCCTGGTGCTCGCGGTGATGATCCTGCCGATCATCTCGGCGGTCTCCCGCGAGGTCTTCGCCCAGACTCCTCGCCGCCTCGAGGAGGCCGCCCTCGCACTCGGGGCGACGCGCTGGGAGATGATCAGGATGGCCGTTCTCCCCTTCGGCAAGTCCGCGGTGATCAGCGGATCGATGCTCGGCCTCGGCCGTGCGCTCGGAGAGACGATGGCCGTGACGATCATTCTCTCGGTCTCCGGGATCGTCACCTTCGATCTGGTCAGCCAGCAGAACCCGACTCCGATCGCGGCGAACATCGCACTCAAGTTCCCCGAGGCCTCCGGGATCGACGTCAACGCCCTGATCGCCTCCGGCCTGGTCCTGTTCGGGATCACCTTGGTCGTGAACATGATCGCCCGCCTGGTCATCTCCCGCTCGAACGTCCAGTGATCGAGATATGACCGACCGCCCGAGAGAGAACCCGGCAGCGGCCTTCGAGCCGTCCGAGCACGTCGTCGCGCCGCTAGGCGGAGCGATCGCGTCAGGCACGCTGCCGCCGTGGTTCCCGCGAGCGGTCGTCGGCGGCTCGGCGCTGGTCGCCCTTGCCGTGCTGCTCGTCACGAGCAGCTTCACGATCGCACTGCTCTTCGTGATCACGGCGGCGCTCGCCCTGCCAACCGGCTACATCATCTCCAGGCTTGCGGAAGGTCCCCGGGCGGCTTTCGACCGTCTCGTCACCCTCGGGATCGTCGCGGGCTTCGGCGTCGCCGTGGCGCCGCTGATCTCGCTGCTCTACGAGGTGATCAAGCGCGGCGTCACCCGCTTCGACGGCTCCTT
>DATFPJ010000226.1:0-10663 GCA_035264865.1 Solirubrobacterales bacterium | reverse complement strand
GCTCGACGGCTGGCGCCAGCGCGGCGAGTACATCGTCAAGAGCTTCGACCGTGAGGACTTCGTCGGCTCCGTCAAGTTCGTCGACTCGCTGGTCGAGCCGGCGGAGGAGATGGGCCACCACCCCGACATCTCCATCTCCTGGAGCCAGGTCGAGGTCGCGATCTCGACCCACGCCGAGGGCGGCCTCACCGAGAACGACTTCGAGCTGGCACGGAAGGTCGAGGCAATCGCCTAGTGGTCCGGTAGCCTTGGCTCGTCGCCAGTGAACGACGACGACCCCCCTCGAAGTACGTGCGCCCGCTCGGGCGTCAAGCACTCAAAACGGGTTGCGCGTGCTCGCGCCTGCGCCTCGAGCACCGGCCGGACTGACACGAGGCCGAGACCGTGAGCGTGCTTCTCCTCGTCCTGCTGTTCGTGTTGATCGCGATCAACGGGGTCTTTGTCGCCGCGGAGTTCGCGCTGGTCCGCTCCCGGCGCTCCCGGATCGAGCAGCTCGCCTCGGAGGGGACCCGCGGCGCGGCAACGGTCCTCGAGCAGCTCGACCAGATCGATGAGTATCTCTCCGCATGTCAGCTCGGGATCACGATGGCGTCGATCGGCATCGGGTTCCTCGGCGAGCCGGCGGTTGCGGAGCTGATCGAGCCGATCTTCGGCGGCCTCTCGCACGGCGTGGCGGTCGCGATCTCCGTTGCGATCGCCTACACGCTGGTCACCTCGCTCCATGTCGCGGTCGGCGAGCAGGCTCCGAAGCTGTTCGCGATCGCCCGCCCGGAGGGCAGCGCCCGCCGCCTCGCTGGACCCCTGCGCTGGTTCCGCCGGATCTCGGCGCCGTTCACCGTCGCGCTGACCTGGATGGCGAACGGGCTCGCCCGGTTGGTTGGCGTGCGGCCGGAGGAGCTCGACGAGGAACAGCCGACCTCCGAGGACCTGCAGCTGCTGATCTCGCAATCGGCGGTCCGCGGCAAGCTCGACCCCGGCGAGGCGGTGATGCTGCGCGGCGTCTTCCACCTGCACGAGCAGGAGGCACGGGAGATCATGACCCCGATCCCAGCGGTCGTCACGGTGGACTACTCCGCGACAGTGGCCGACGCCCTCGGCCTGTGCATCTCCTCCGGCCATAACAGGCTGGTCGTCGTCGAGGACGGCAACGCCGACCGGGTCCGGGGCATCGTCCACGCCCTGCGGCTCGTCCGCCTGCTGATGAGCGACGGGCCCGACGCGAAGATCGAGAGCGCGGTCCGCGACGCGCTGATCGTGCCGGAGACAAAGCCGCTCGACGACCTGCTCACGGAACTTCAGCGCCAGCGCTCCTCGATGGGCGTGGTGGTCGACGAGTACGGCCGGACCGTCGGGATCGTCACGATCGAGGACATCCTCGAGGAGGTCGTCGGCGAGATCGAAGACGAGACCGACCCGCTCGCCGGCTCGCTCCGTCAGCTCGCCAATGGCGACTGGTACGTCCGCGGACACGTCTCGCTGGGCGATCTCTCCGATCGCGGCATCGAGCTCCCGGTGGACACCGACGCCTACAACTCGGTCGGCGGCTACGTGTTCGGAGAGCTCGGGCGACTGCCGAAGCGGGGGGACCTGATCACCGCGGACGGCTTCGAAATCCGCGTGGAGTCGGTGCGCGAGAACCGGATCGAGGCGGTCCGGATTCACTCCAGATCGGTCTGATCTCGGCCCCTCCGGTCGCGTAACCCCGCGGTTGCAGGTGTTTTCCCTTCCGTCCGTTTAGGGCTCTAGCTTCCGGGAAATCCACGGGTCACTAAGGAGGCCACATGTGGGTCGTCCGATTCAGCGATAAGCAGCTTGAGGTAGTCAGGGCGGTGCTCCGCTCCGAAGAGCACCGGGGGCCGGCGCTAGAGGGCGCACTCGAGGCACTCGACCTGGCCCGTTGGGATGACCTTCCCGAGGCGCAGCTTCCCTGGGGCGAGGTCGAGGCGGAGGCCTCGAAGCAGGGCGTCTCCGAGGCGGACGTGATCTGGGATCGTTCCGGCCGCCATGAGGAGCCGGCGGTCCCGCCGATCAGCACGAAGTCCCGGGTCAAGCGCAAGGGCAAGCAGGCGGCCTAGCACCGCACCGAGCGCTGGCGCCGCGCTCGCGGCGCTGCTCCTCGTTTCGCTTGTCCTCGGCGGGTGCGGAAACCGCGGCGATGACCGGGACGCCGACCGCTTCGACGCCGCCCGCTCGATGTCGCTGGTTCGAGCCCAGGTCGCGGTCGGTCAGCGCCCGGCCGGTTCAGAGCAGCTCCGCAACCTCGCCGTCACCCTGCGCGGCTACCTACCGGACGGCCGCTTCGAGCCCGTTCCGAGCTCCGGGCCGCAGCGGGGCCTGCGCAACGTCGTCGGCGTGCTGCCGGGACCGGGCCCCGCGATCCTGATCGGCGCTCACTACGACACCGAGTACCACCCGCGCGGCTTCGTCGGCGCCAACGACGGCGCGGCCGGGACCGCAGCGGTGATCGAGCTGGCACGGCTGCTCGAGGGCACGCTGCCGGCCGGGCACCGTGAGGTCCGCTTCGTCCTCTTCGATGGTGAGGAGGACCCGCCCGGCTGCACCGACCAGGACTTCGAGTTCTGCGCGCTGCGCGGCTCGCGCGCCTACGCCACGGCGCATCGGGGCGAGATCGGGAACATGATCCTGCTCGACTACATCGCCGGCCGTGGCGCCAGCTTCCGCCGGGAGGGGAACTCGAGCCCGGAGCTCTGGTCGAAGCTCCGCGACGCCGCCGAGCAGGTCGGCGCCGATTCGATCTTCCCGGGCGGCACCCAGACGCCTGTCCTCGACGACGACATCCCCTTCCTGGAGCAGGGGGTGCCGGCGATCGATCTGATCGACTTCTCCTATCGCTACGCCGACACCGTCGAGGACACCACCGACAAGCTCGACCCGGAAGTCCTCGACCAGGTGGGGGAGACGGTGGCGCAGCTCACGATCGATCTCTCTCGCCCGAACGACCCGCAGTAGCTCCTATGGCGCACAGCCCGGGACGTTAGGCAGATCAGTCGTACTCGTAGAAGCCGGCGCCCGACTTGCGGCCCAGCTTGCCCCGATCCACGAGGGCGACGAGCCGCCCCGGCGGACGGTGGTGTTCCTGCTGGCTGTCCGCGTAGAGCGCCTCGCCTATCGCGACCGCGACGTCCGCCCCGATCAGGTCGAGCAGGGCCAGCGGTCCCATCGGGTAATTGGCTCCGAGCGTCATGCAACGGTCGACCTCCTCCGGCTCCATCCCCGTCTGCTCCATCAGCCGGACCGCGTCGAACAGGTAGGGGAACAGCAGCCGGTTGACGACGAAGCCTGGCTCGTTCGGGACCTCGACCACCGTCTTGCCGATCGACTCGCACCAGGTCCGAGCGCGGCCCGCGATCTCGGCACGGGCGGCCTCAGGGAGGCAGAGCTCGATCAGCTCCATCCGGACGACCGGGTTGAAGGGATGAAGTCCGAAGGTCCGGTCGGGATGACCCCCGGCCGACGCGAGTTCGTCGATCGAGAGGGAGGAGGTGGTGGTCGCGAGGTCGGCGTCGCCCGCCGCCTCGCCGACGGACCGGAAGAGCTCCGCTTTGGGCTCCAGCTCCTCGATCACGGCCTCGACCACCAGGTCGCAGTCGGCGAGGTCGGCGGGCGCGGTGGTCACCTTGACGCGCTTGGCGTCCCCGCCCTCGAGCTTCGCGCACAGCGAATGCGCCTGCTCCTCGGCCCTCCACGCGGATGCATCGGAGCGAGCGAGCAGCAGGACCTTCGAGGCGATGGTCGCGCATGCCGCCAGGCCCGTCGCGATCGTGCCACTGCCCGCGATCGCCGGCCGCTCGTATGTATCGCCGCCGGCCACCTCCGGGTGTGTATCACGCACCTGCCTGCGCAGCAGTCACCGAATGGACTCGTGACGGCGCGATACGGAGCGTCCACAGCGCCCCGCTTGACTGGCTGACTCGCCAGTCAATTACGGTATGCTCACGGTACGAAGCTTGGTTGCATCACAAAACTGACCTAGGAGGCGAGAGGGCAAATGGCTGAGAACGGAACGTTCGGTGGGCGCGAGGTCGTGATCGTGGAGGCCGCGCGCCTGCCGGTTGGGCGAGGCCACGAGGAGAAGGGGTATTACAAGGACGTCCACGCCTCGAGCCTGCTCTCCAAGACCTACGGCGAGCTCATCAAGCGGGCCGGCATCGACGCCTCCGAGGTCGATGACGTCGTCGCCGGCTGCGTCCAGCAGTTCGGCGAGCAGGGCATCAACATCGCCCGCAACGCGTGGCTCGAGGCCGGCCTGCCGATGGAGACGCCGGCGACCACCGTCGATCGCCAGTGCGGGTCCGCCCAGCAGGCCGTCAACTTCGCCGCGGCCCTGATCGCCTCCGGCGTCCATGACGTCGCCATCGGTGGCGGCGTGGAGCACATGGGCCACATCTCCTTCGCGGACTCCGCCGAGGTGATGAAGGAGCACGGATTCGCGTTCTCGCCGGCCCTGATGGAGCGCTACAACCTCGTCCCGCAGGGCATCTCGGCCGAGATGATCGCGGACAAGTGGGAGATCCCCCGCTCCGAGCTCGACGAGATCGGGCTCCGGTCCCACACCCTCGCCCACCAGGCGACGGAGGAGGGTCGCTTCGAGCGCGAGATCATCCCCTGGCAGAGCAACGGCGACACCTACGTCACCGACCAGGGCATCCGGCCTCCCGCCGAGGACTCGCTCGAGAAGCTGGCCTCGCTGAAGCCCGCCTTCAAGGAGGACGGCAAGATCACCGCCGGCAACTCCTCGCAGGTCTCGGACGGCGCGGCTGCCGTGCTGCTCATGACCCGCGAGAAGGCAAACGAGCTCGGCCTGAAGCCTCGGGCGCGCATCGTCGATCAGACGACGGTCGGCGTCGACCCGGTGATGATGCTCACCGGCCCCATCCCCGCGACGAAGAAGATCCTCGATCGCAACGGGATGAAGATGGACGACATCGACCTGATCGAGATCAATGAGGCCTTCGCCTCGGTCGTCGCGGCCTGGCGGCGGGAGCTCGAGCCGGACATGGACCGCGTCAACGTCAACGGCGGCGCGATCGCGATCGGCCATCCGCTCGGCTCCACGGGCGCGCGGCTGATCACCACGCTGCTGCACGAGCTCGAGCGCTCCGACAAGGAGATCGGGTTCGTGACGATGTGCTGCGGCGGCGGGCTCGGCACCGGCACGCTGATCCAGCGGGTCTAGGGCTCTGTGGCTGCGGCTGACGGCTTCGCCATCAGATCGCGGCCACAAGCGCCGGCCCACCATCAGGCGCGGCGCTTCGCGCCGCTTCGAAAGTGAGCCGGCTGGTGGCCGCTTGGAGCGCCGACGACCGCGAGCTGATGCGCGCGGACAAGGTGATTCGCCGGCTGATGGAGGAGCGGGGTCCGATCGACCCGGAGATCGATCGTCGCGCGAGCAGGCCCGACCCCTGGGAGGCGCTGGCGCGGGCGATCGTCGGGCAGCAGCTCTCGACCAGGGCGGCGCGCTCGATCTGGGAGAAGCTGATCGGCCAGTTCGGCGGCAAGCTGCCGGCGCCCGAGGAGCTCCTTAGCAAGCGCAAGCCGACGCTGCGGAAGGCGGGGCTATCCAACGCCAAGGTTGAGTTCCTCCGTGACCTCGCGCAGCACGTCGAGGACGGGCGCCTCGACCTGAGGCGTCTTGCGAAGCTGCCCGACGAGGACGTGATCGCCGAGCTGATCGAGGTGAAGGGCGTCGGCCGCTGGACCGCGGAGATGTTCCTGATCTTCCACCTCGGTCGGCCGGACGTCGTCTCCGTCGGCGACCTGGGAATCCGGAGGGCGGTGCAGATCGCCTACGGGATGGACGACCTGCCCGGACCCGAGGAGCTCGAGAAGCTCGCCGAGGAGTGGCGGCCCCACCGGACGCTCGCCTGTCTCTATCTATGGCGCTCGCTCGACAACACGCCCGTCGAAGAGGCGGTCAAGTGAGCGCACTCGACCGCATCTCGATCGTGGCGATCGGCGACACCCCCGAGGATCTTGCCGAGCAGGCGAAGGCGGCCGAGGCCGCCGGGATCGACTGCGTCTGGACGCCGGAGCTCTTTCGGAGCTCGGTCACGCAGGCGACCTGGCTCGCCGCCAGGAGCGAGAAGATCGGAGTCGGAACCGGGATCGCCTGGGCGTTCACCCGCAGCGCGTTCATCCTCGCCGTCACCGCGCTGGACATCGACGAGATGTCGGGCGGTCGTTTCCGCCTCGGTCTGGGCGCCGGGGTCAGACGGCTCAACGAGACCTGGCACTCGGTCGACTACGGGAAGCCCGCCCCCCATCTGCGCGAGACGATCGAAGCCGTGCGGCTGATCATGGAGAAGGCCTCAACCGGCGAGCCGATCCGCTACGACGGCCGCTATATCGACATCGAGGTCAAGGGCTGGGTTCGGCCCCACAAGCCGGTGCGCGAGCGCGTCCCGATCTACACCGCTGCCATGCAGGAGGGGATGTGCCGAATGGCCGGCGACGTCGCCGACGGCCTGATCGGGCATCCGATGTGCCCGCCGCGTTGGGTCGACGAGGTGATGCTGCCGAACCTCGAGACCGGCCTGTCGCGGTCCGGACGGCAGCGCTCCGAGATCGACTTCATCCCGACCGTCTGCTGCGCGATCGACGATGACGAGGCGCGCGCTCTGGACGCCGCCCGCCGGACGATCGCCTTCTACTCCACGGTCCGCACCTACAAGCCCCTCTGGGAGATGCACGGATTCGCGGACGCAGCCACGGCCGCGGGCGATGCGTTCCGACAGGGGGATCTCGCCGCCGTTCCGGAGGCGATTCCGGACGAGATGGTGGACGCCTACACGGCGGCCGGCCCGCTGGACAAGGTCCGCTCGCGCGTGCAGGAGGCCGCCGAGCGCGGTGACGGAGTCTGGCTCACGCCGCCGACCTACTTCATCCCGCCGGAGCAGATCGGGGAGTATCAGCGGAAGCTGATCGAGAGCTTCGGGCCCGGCCCGGTCTCAGGCCGGTAGCCCGGCGACGAAGTCGACGAACTTCTGCCTGTCGCGCAGAGGGGCGCCGTGGCCGAAGCAGACGAGCTCCGGCTCGAGCGCCGCGAGCTTCCTGGCGGACTCCCGGTTGCGCTCGGGGTCCGGCGTGAGAGTGCCCTTGGGCTCGTGGAGACCCGGGAGCCCCGTGTACTGGTCCATGTTGGTGAGCACGTCCCCGAGGACCAGGACGCGATCGGCCTCCCGCCAGAAGGCGACATGACCCGCGGAGTGTCCCGGCGTGTCGATCACCTCGAAGCCGGCGACCATCTCGCCCGGCTGGATCGCCCTGTCCACCTTGTGTCCCGGGCCGTGGAAGATCCGCCAGAAGAAGACGGCCATGAACGCGTCCGGCTGCCGCTCCCGGATCAGCTGCGGGTCCTCGGCGGCGGGGATGTCCGCCTCAGGGCACCAGAAGGGAATGCCGAGCTTCTCGCAGACATCGCGGCTCGCCCCCTGGTGGTCCGGATGAGCGTGCGTGAGAGCGTGCGCCGCCACCTCGTGCCCATCGAGCTGCTTGAAGATCCGGCCGGTCGACTGCCGGCACCCGGCATCGATCAGCACGTCGCCCACCAGATAGGCGTTGACGGCCCAGGGCAGGCCGGGGAGGCACTTCAGATGCCAGACGTCGTCCGCGAGCTGCTTCATCAGTGGGCGACGCCCGTCCCGCCCCGCGGGTCGCCGCTGTGCTTGGCGAGCTTCTCGAGCCGGGCGATCTGGAGCTCCCCCTCGCGTCTGACCGGATCGCCTTCCGGCAGGCCTGCGATCAGACGCTGAATCCGGTTCCGGACCTGGAGGGCGAAGTGGGGGGTCGACGGTCCCGCCAGTGCCCGGATGTCCTCGATCGACACCGGGCGGCTGAGCCGGTCGGGGCGCTCGGCCTCGCTCACTTCTTGCTCTTCTGAGGCTTCGGCGGCAGCGGCTCGCCCTCGGGGCCGCCGGGCTGCGCCACGCCACTGTTGGCGGTTCCCTGTGTGCCGGAGGCGGCGCCGACCTGGGCGAGCTCGGCGAGCTCGTCGACCTGCGCCTGCACCTGTCCCCCGATTGCGGTCGCGTCGCCCATCAGCCAGACGTGGTTGTACACGGCTCGCGTCGGATCCGCCTCGTAGCCCGGCTTGATGTCGAGCAGGAAGCTCCGCAGCTCCGGCGGCAGCGCATCGGCGGTGTCGGTGAGGAGCAGCGGTCCCCACGTCCCGCTCGAGGCGAGGGAGGCGGCCGCGGCTGCGTCCAGCGGCCGGCCGGCGTTCGCCAGCTCCATGCCGTGACCGGGGTCGTTGATGTTCCAGCCGAACTGGCCGTCGGTGTAGCGGGCGAAGAGGAGAGCGTTCTGGACGACGCCCGTAGCGCCGACGCGGGTGACGCTGGCCGCGACGTGGCCGAGCTGCGAGACAGCCGACTTCGAGATCATCGACTCGGGCCCGAGTACGTAGACGCTCGAGGCGGCGTGGCGTCGCAGGGCGGCCAGGGTAGCGGCGGGGACCCGGCTCTTCCCTGTGAACAGGACGGGATCGCCCGAGCGGGCAGCCCACGCTGCGGCCGGCATCGCGTAGCCGGCTCGATCGGAGTTGACGACGACGATGCTCTGCGGCTCGCCCCGGACGAGGCGCTGCCGCAGCTGGTCGATGGAGTTGGCGATCGCCGCGGGCGAGTCGCCCTCGAGATCCTGCGACTCGAGGTTGGACGGCGCTGAGGCGCCGGCGATCGTGTAGGCCGCCACGTCGCCGGGGCCGCCGCCCTGGGGATTGAGCTGTGAGAGCGCCTCGGCTGTGGCATCCGGGACCGAGCCGTGCTGGCTGATCAGGACCGGGATCCTGGTGGGCGGCCCGGCGAGTACCGACGCCGCGATGCCCGCCTGCCAGCCATCGTCCGGAACCAGGATGGCGGCCTCCAGTGGCTGCGCCCGCGGCGCCGGGGGGTGTGTGGCCAGCGCCGCGGCGGCGGCGTCCGAGGCCGGATCGGCTCCGCTGATCCGGGTCGTGTTCCGGGTCGCCACCAGGGGGAAGCCGAGGGTGCCGACCGGCGCCTGCTGCGCGTCGTCGGTGGCGACGGCGACGGTCACCACGCGCGTCCCGCCCTCACCGCCTCCCCCGAAGGGGTTGATCGCGATCAGCAGGGTGATCAGGGCGATCAGTCCGACGGCGCCCCCGATCAGGACCCGGCGGTCGACGCGCGCCGGCAGATCGGAGCGCAGCCGATCGGTTGCTCTCTGGAGCGGACGTGGGAGGCGCACGGCCGAGAACGCTACCCCCAGGTCGCTCGGCCGGGAGCGCGCCGCCGCATCAGTCCGTCGTCTCGCGCAGGAAGTCGGCGAAGCCGTCGTCGGGGGCGTGCAGGTTGAGGAAGCTGACGCGGCCGGGGCCGGGGTGGCAGAAGGCGTGGCGAACCCCGACCGGAACCGAGACGAGCGTCCCGGGACCCGCCGTGTGGGTCGTGCCGTCCACCATCACCTCGAGCTCGCCGTCGAGGACGTAGAAGGAGTCCACCTGCCGCTCGTGTGCGTGCGGACCCGGGCCACCGCGCTCTCCGTCGATCTCGAAGAGGAAGAGCGAGAGCTCCCGCAGGGCGCACTTCAGGAAGACGGTCCGGTTTCCTGAGACCAGGCGCTCCCCATCGCCGGGGCGTGAGACGATCGCCTGGTCGCGTGCCATCCCGCCGTCGGCCGGCGGCGCCGCCGTGTCGAAGGTCGCGCTCTCGTCCCCGCGGCTCCGCGCCCTCATGTAGGCGGCGAAGCCGCCGTCCGGAGCGTGGATGTTCAGGAAGCGCGCATCACCTTCGCCGTCGTTGGCGAACGTGTGGACGAGATTGGGTGGCGCAGCGACCAGGCTCCCCGCCGGGGCGCTGACGCGCTCGAGCTCGGGCCCGCCTGTGAAGGTCAGCTCTCCTTCCAACATGTAGAAGGCATCGGTATGCCGGTGGTGGACGTGCGGCTGGGGGCCGACCTCCCCGGGTGCCAGCCGGTAGGAGAAGATCGAGATCTGCTCGTGGGCCGCGAGCAGCGTGATCGTCCGGCCATGCCGGTCGGTGATCGGCTCGCCGTCGCCGGGCTGGATCAGGGCGCTCTGTCCGTCTGCCCCCTGCACTCCTCCTCGTTGATCTGGATCCGGCATCACGATCGGATCGCACCCTCGCAAATCCCGCCTGGGGAAGGGAGGTTGCCAGTCTCGCTGCCTGCAGCAAGTGGTAGGTCCCACTTCCTGGTCCGGTAAACTGGCTGACTGACCAGTCAATCAGGGTCAGCACCCGATCGCACGAAAGGCAGGCTGCCGATCATGGACTTCGCTCTCACCGAGGAGCAGCGCGAGCACCGCGAGTACGTCCGCCGGTTCTCGCGCGAGGTGATCCGTCCCGTCGCCCGCAAGCACGACGCGGAGGAGAGCATCCCCTGGGAGGTGATTCGGGAGGCTCGGCGTTGGGGCCTCCAGGGCCTCGAGCACATGCAGAAGATGGGTCAGGACCCCGGCGGCCAGTTCGGAGTGATCACCGCCGAGGAGCTCCACTGGGGCTGCGCCGGCATCGCGCTCGCGATCCAGGGCTCGGGCCTCGCGGCCGCGGGCATCGCCGCATCCGGGACTCCGGAGCAGATCGCCGAGTGGGTGCCGCAGTGCTTCGGCACCGACGAGGAGATCCAGCTCGGCGCCTATGCCGTGACCGAGCCGCAGGCCGGCTCG
>DATFPJ010000225.1:0-3180 GCA_035264865.1 Solirubrobacterales bacterium | reverse complement strand
ATCAGGTTCTGCGCCTGCGCGATCAGGGTCATGCCGAGGACCGAGCCGAGCAGCAGCGAGTAGAAGGCGCCATGGCCGGCCTCGTCGGCCGCCGGCTCGCGGATCGAGAGCATTACGGCGACCGCCGCGGCGAGACAGGCGATCAACGTGCCCGCCAGGGCGAACGCGTCGAGCCTCAGCGCCCCGGCGACCAGGTCCTCGTTCGACCCCCACTGCCAGATCGCCAGGCCGGCGGTGGCGCCGAGGACGGCGACCGTCAGTGCGGCGGCACTGAAGCGGCCGACCCTCGGCAGCAGCCCGACGAGCAGCACCAGGCAGAGCCCGGCGGTGAGAGCGATGACTGGCGAGAGCCCGGCGTAGTCGATGTGGGGGGCGTTGAAGTTCATCGCTCGGCCACCTGCGTCGGCGCCGCCGAGGTCGAGCTGAGCTGGCCGTTGACCGCCTTATCCGTCCGGTGCAGGATCAGCCCCGGCCAGAGGGCGATCGCCACGATGCAGGCGACCAGGCCGCCGATCACCGTTCCGTCGAGCAGGCCGATCTCACGCGAGTCGATCCCGTCGGGCATGCGGTTGTGCATCGCGGCCTGGTAGAGGCGGAGCGCGTAATAGGCGGCCAGCGCGATGCCGATCGCAGCGACGAACGCGTAGACGATCTTGGCTTGGAAGATGCCGTTGAGGATGTAGAACTCGCCGACGAAGCTGGCGGAGCCGGGCATGGCGAGCAGGGCCAGGGTCGCGATCAGGAACAGGGCCGCCAAGACCGGTGCGCGCGTCGCAAGACCGCCCATCCGCGTGATGTCGTCGCTTCCGGTCCGCGCCACCAGCAGCACGGCGATCAACATCAGCGGCGCGACCACGAGACCGTGGTTGACCATGTTGAGGACCGCGCCGTCGGCCCCGTCGGGACGCAGGCTGAAGATGCCGAGGGTGATGAAGCCGAGCTGCGCCACCGAGGAGTAGCCGAGGATCAGCCGGGCGCTGGTTTGCGTGAAGGCCATCACCGAGCCGTAGAGGATCGAGGCAACCGCGACGACCAGGATCACCTCCTGGAAGTGGCTGGTGGCCGCCGGAAACACCGGCAGCACGACCCGGAGGAAGCCGTAGGCGCCGACCTTGGAGAGCACGCCCGAGAAGACCGCCAGGGCGGGCAGCGGCGCCACCCGGTAGGCATCCGGCATCCAGCCGTGCAGCGGGAAGGCGGGCATCTTGACCAGGAACGCCGCCGCGAAGAACCAGAAGATCCAGTACTGGCTGCCGGAGCCGAGCGGGTCCGAGGCGAGGTGCTGGATGTTGAAGTCCACCGCGCCACCGTCCGCCGCGAGTACCCCCGTGGCGATCGCCCCGACCAGCATCAGCAGCGACCCGACGAGCGTGTAGACGATCATCTTGATCACCGCGGCCTGCGGGCGGATCGGGCCCTCGTCCTCCTCCGGCCGGCCCGGATGTTCGGTCCCCCAGCTCCCGAAGAGGAAGTAGAACGGGATCAGCATCAGGTCGAAGAAGAGGACGAAGAGGATCAGGTCCTGCGCGCAGAAGGCCCCGAGCACGGCCGTCTCCGCGAGCCCGAACATCAGGAAGTAGAGGCGGGGCCGCTGCGGCGGGTTGACGGCGGACCAGAGCGTCGCGGCGAACCAGAGGACGGCCGTCAGCAGGACGAGGAAGAGGCTGATCCCGTCGATGCCGAGCTGGTAGCGGACGCCGAGCGTCGGGATCCAGCTCTCGTCGACGGTGTGCTGGAGGCCGCCGGAAGGGTCGAAGCCCGCCACGATCACGACTGCGAGGACGAGCGAGACCAGCGATCCGAGCGCAGCGATCCAAGCGGAAAGGCGGCCGGGAACGAGGCAGGCAAGGAGGCCTGCCACGAGCGGAGCCCAGAGCATGATCTGGATCACGGGACCCTCCTCATGATTGGAGCAGGAAGTAGAGGCCGAGCCCGGCGAAGCCGGTGACGAGCAAAAGCGCGTAGGAGCGCAGGTAGCCGGACTGCGCGCCGCGTACTCCGGCGCTCGCCCCGCGGGCGAGGTCGGTAGCGCCGACCACCAGGCCCTGGACGACGTAGCGCTCGAAGATCGAGTTGGCGAAGCGGCCGACCGCGAGCGCGGGTCGCACGAAGAGCAGGTCGATCGCCTCGTCGAAGTACCACTTCCTCTGTAGAAAGTCGTGGGCCCAGCGGAAGCGCCGGACCAGCTCAGCCGAGACGCCCGGCCGCAGCACGTACATCCAGTAGGCGATCGCGATTCCGGCGATGGAGAGGATGGCCCCGACGAGCAGCCCGAGGTACGCCGACGCGTCCGACGGCACCGTGTCCGCGTACTTCGAGCCCTCGAAGGTCCCCTCGAGGAAGGTTTCGACCACATCGGTCACCCCGGGGATCTGCAGGAAGCCCGCGAACAGAGCGCCGAAGCCCAGGACCGACATCGCCCACTTCATCGGCCACTCGCGCTCGGCGATCTGGTGGCTCGATCCCGGGAAGCCGATGTCGGTGTCCTCGCGCTCGCCGGTCGCCGGGTTCTCGGGCTCGGCGTGGTGGATGTGTCCCTGCTCGAGCTCGCGGGCCTCCTCGGAGGGCTCGCCCAGGACGACTCGGAAGCCGATCCGGAACGCGTAGAAGGCGGTGAGCAGCGCGCCCAGGTAGCCGCCGACGGTGAAGAGCCAGTACCAGCCTCCCCGGTCGGCGGCGAAGACGAGGATCTCGTCTTTCGAGAAGAAGCCGGAGGTGAGCGGGAAGGCGGCCAGGGCGAGGGCGCCGACGATCAGCAGGGCAGAGGTGAACGGCATCGCCCGCCGGAAGCCGGACATCCGATCGATGTTCTGACGGTTCGCCATCGCCCCGATCACCGACCCGGCCGCCATGAAGAGAAGGGCCTTGAAGAAGGCGTGGGTCATCAGATGGAAGAGCCCCGCCGAGTAAGCCCCGATCCCGACCCCGACCATCATGTAGCCGATCTGGCTCATGGTGGAGTAGGCGATGATCCGCTTCAGGTCCGTGACGACCAGCGCGATCGTCGCCGCCACCAGCAGCGTGACGAGACCGACGATCGCGACTATGTCGGCAGCCGTGGGTGCCAGCTCGAAGACCGGCCAGAAGCGCGCGATCAGGTAGACGCCGGCGGTCACCATGGTCGCCGCGTGGATCAGCGCGGAGACCGGGGTGGGCCCCTCCATCGCGTCGGGCAGCCAG
>DATFPJ010000224.1:0-14388 GCA_035264865.1 Solirubrobacterales bacterium | reverse complement strand
GGTCCGCTATATGGAGACGGTGATCGCCGAGGTGGACCGGCCGTACCGGATCGTGGAGCACGGCCGCGGCGGTAGGCTCGACCGCCTCCCGATCCGGATCGTCTGGGAACTGGAGGAGGGCCCGACCACGCGGGTCAAGCTCACCTTCTGGACGCTTCCCGCCGGGCCCTTCGCCCGCTTCAGGGAGATCGGGCGCGAGGGGTGGTGGAAACGCCGCTGGGGCCGGGCGCTGCGGCGCCTAGGCGAGCTGATCGAGTCCGGGGAGAGCCCGCCTCGGGCCGAGGTCGCGGGCGCGGACCGCGTGCCGGGCGTGCCGGCCTAGCCGGTCTCGCGTCGGGACAGGCTCCGGAGACCTGCGGATAGACTGCGCGCCCTCATGCGCCGCGGCAACAAGGGAGCCCTGGCTATCGCGCTCGCGCTGGTCCTCGCCCTGCTTGGGGTCGCGGGGTGCGGCAACGACCTCAGCAAGGAGGCGGACGAGGGCGTCCCGATCAAGGTCGGCGACCTCGAGATCAACGTCTCGGAGACCCGTTTCCTCAACCCGTCCCAGCCGGACGACAGCGAGTACCTCTCCGGACAGAAGCTTCCGCCCCCGGCCGGCCAGGCATATCTGGGTGTCTTCCTGACCGTCCACAACGCCGGTGACGACGCCGTGACGCTTCCAACCCAAGAGGAGACGAGCATCGTGGACACGACGGGTGCCGCCTACCAGGCTATCCCGAGCCACACCGCGTTCGCGGCCCCGCTCGGAACCGAGCTGGGCAGCGGGCAGGACATCCCGAAGCCCGATACCGCCGCGGCCAACGGTCCGACGCAGGGAGCAATCGTCCTCTTCCTGGTCGATCAGGCCGTCAACGAGAACCGCCCCCTCGAGCTCGAGATCGAGTACGAGGGCGAAACCGGCGACATCACGCTGGACATCTAGGGTCTGTCGCGGGGGGACGCCCTCCGGCCCCATGAGGAAGACCCAGCTCCAGGCCCTGCTCGTGATCGGCGGCATCGGCGCCGCCCTCGCCCTGATCCAGCTGCTCGGCGTCGCGGGGGGAGTGGCGGGCGTCGCCTTGATGGTGATCTGCACGATCCTCACGGCCCCCGCCGCGCCGGACCCTGACGCTGACGGGCTCAACTGGTGGGCCCTGATCGCGGGCGGCACCGCCCTCGCGCTCGTGGGCGTGCCCTTGGGGCTTGCGCTCGAGGCACCGGGGGGACTGCTGACCGCGATCGGCGGCGGGTTGGCGATGGTCGGCATCGCCTTCGGCTACCCCACCGGGTAGCGGGTGTCCGGTCGATCCGCGAGGCTCGCGCTCGTGGGGCTCGCGGTCGCTGCCGCAGCGGTCGCCGGGGTGATCCTGCTGAGCTCGGCGGGGAGTGACTCCGGGTGCGACCCCTTCAGCGCGGAGGACTGGCGCGCCGCGTCGGGCCGCGGTGCGGATTACACCGAGCTCGAGGAGCAGGCGCGCGGTCTGATCCGCTGCGGTCGCCTCCAGCAGAACACGAAGGCGGAGGTGCGGGACCTGCTCGGTACGCCCGACGAGCACCGGAAGAGCCTGAAGGGGGTAATGGAGTGGAGCTGGATCGTCGGCGTGGACTACCTGGGCGAGCAGCGCTCCTTCTCCGTCCGGTTCGTCGGGGGGCGCGTGCGATCCACCCGCATCGCCGGGACCGGTTGAGCGCTAGCGCAGACCGGCCTCGAAGATCTGCCTCGCGATCGGCGCGGCGGTGCTGCCTCCGTCGCCGTCGGCGTCGATCAGCATCACGGCGACGGCGAGCTTCGGCTTCCTGGCGGGCGCGAACGCGATGAACCAGCCGTCGACGATCTGCTTGACCGTGTTCTCCTCGCCGGGAGCCGCCGGCGGCTGGCCCGGCCTCGGGCCGAGCTCGGCCGTACCGGTCTTCCCGGCAACCTGGATGCCCGGGATGTTCGCCGCCACGCCGGTTCCGGAGGTGACCACGGCGCGCATCAGCCCCTTGAGGACTCGCGCGTTGTCCTTCGAGGTGACCTGGACCGGGTCGGCGTCGCTCCTCAGGGCAGGATCCCGGACGATGGGCGTGGGACTGCGGACGCCGTCGTTGGCGACGGTCTGGGCGACGGAGGCCATGCCCAGGGGAGTGGCGAGGACCCTGCCCTGGCCGAACGCCGTGACCGACAGCTCGGTGTGGCTCTTGTCCTCGCTGAAGTCGGTCGGCATGGTCATCCGGTTCGGCTGGGCGAGGGCGGTGGCCGACTTGTTGTAGAGCGTGACGGGCTGGTTCCAGCCGTAGCGCTCGGCGGTGTCGACCAGGCGCTCGGCGCCGACCTTCACGCCGAGAGGCGCGAAGACGCTGTTGCAGGACTTGGCGAAGGCCTGGACGAAGGTCCCGCCGCAGGCCTCATCGTGGGCGTTGTGTACGACGCGCGCGCCGTGCTGCGGGTCCGGGTTGACCTCGGTGAGCACCGGGAACGTGTCGGTGAGCTTCACATCGTGTCCCTCGAGTGCAGCCGTCGTCGTGATCACCTTGAAGGTGGAGCCCGGTGGCTGTGGTGCCGAGTAGGCGGAGCCGGCCAGCGCGAGCACCGCGCCGGTCTGCGCGTTCAGCACGACCGCGCCGCCGGACTGACCGCCCAGTGCGTTGACGGTGATCGTCTGCAGCCGCGGGTCGATCGTGCTCCTGACCGGCTGGCCGGGCGACCCCTGCGCGGTTGCGAGGACCCTTCCCTTCGTGCCGGCCGGGACGTCGGGCACCGAGGTGTTCGCGGGCACGGCGAGCAGCCGGCCGCTCGGCCTGCCGGCGAGCCGGGAGTTGAAGGCGAGCTCGAGACCGCTGACGCCGGTGCTCTCGTTGGTCGGATAGCCGGTGCGCTGGAGCCTCGCCTGCGCCTCGGAATCGGGCAGCCCGGTCTCGCCCGCGACGTCGATGGCATCCGAGCCGAGAGGCGAGGAGCGATTGTCGGTAGGACCGGTCGCCAGTGGCACGTCGTGCTTCGCCAGTATCGGCGCCCGCCGTCCGACGGTCAGCCGGCGCCCGGCCCGCTCGCCGTTGCGCAGGCCGGGGAACGTCAGGCTCGGGTTCCAGGCGACCTTCCCGCCGTCGAGCGGCAGGCGGAGGACCCCCTCAACCTTGCCGAAGAAGTTGGTGCGGACCGCGACGTCGACGTCGACGACATCGGTGCCGTTGACGCTCTTGGGCCCGTCGGCGTCCCCGGGGTCGATCGCGCTCGCCGTGGCCGTCTGCTGTGCCTCGCGGTAGGCCGTGGCGAGGTCCCTGGGCGAGTACTGGGCCTGGGCTGACTCGGAGAGCTCGTCATGCATCGCCGTGAAGTCCTGCTGCGCCCAGGCCTTCACGAAGCGCTCGGCCATGTCCTTCTCCGGGTTGCCGGCGGAGCTGATGACGCCGAAGATGAAGGCCGCCAGGGCGACGATGGCGAGTGGCAGCGCCCGCTGGCGCAGCCGTCTCTGTCGCTCGCTGAGCGGGCCGCGCTGCGCGCGCGGGCTCCTCACCGGCCGGCGCGGTGGTGGAGTGCCTCCCCGGGGGCTCCGTGACCGTGTCACGGGCGGATTCACGCGCGCAAAGGTAGTCGGTCGGACGCCCATAGTCGGTCGTGCGCTTGTATTCGGGAACCGTGACCGGTCTCGACTGGCTGATCGTCGTCTTCGCCCTGGCCATGGGTGTCTGGGGCTACCAGCAGGGCCTGATCGTGGGGCTGCTCAGCCTCGGGGGGTTCGCGATCGGCGCCTTCCTCGGGAGCCGGCTCGGCCCCGCGCTGCTCGCGGAGGGGTCTCACTCGCCCTACGCCCCTGCGACCGCGCTCGCCGGTGCGCTCCTGATCGGCGGAATCGTCGCGGTCTCCTTCGAGGGCGTCGCCTTCGCGTTCCGCAGGCGACTGCTCGGCCCGGCCGGGCGGCGGCGGGGCGTGGCGATCGCCGAGTCTTCCGGCGGGGCGCTCCTGCTGGTCGCGCTCGCGCTCGCGCTGGCGTGGCTCTTCGGCGCCGTCGCGCTCAACGCCCCGGGCGCGCGGGGGCTGCGCAAGGCCGTGCAGCGCTCGGCGATCCTCCGCGCCCTCAACGACACCTTCCCGCCGTCGAGCTCCCTGCTCAACGCGCTCAACCGGATCGATCCGCGGGTCGCCGTACAGGGCCCGAGCCCCGACGTCGCCGCCCCTGACTCGAAGATCGCACGCGATCCCGACGTGCAGGCCGCGGGCGGAAGCGTGGTCCGCGTCCTGGGCACCGCCTGCGGTCTCGGCGTGGAGGGCTCGGGCTGGATCGCGGCGCCCGGTCTGGTGGTCACGAACGCCCATGTGGTGGCGGGGGAGAGCGACACCACCGTCACCCCGAACGGCTCGAGCTCCTCGCTGGACGCGACCCCGGTGCACTACGACCCCAACAACGACCTCGCGCTTCTTCGGGTGGGCGGCCTCGGCGGCAACCCGCTCTCCTTCGCGCCGGAGGTGAGGAGCGGAACCGCGGGCGCCGTGCTCGGCTATCCCGAGAACGGCCCGTTCACGATCGCGCCGGCCCGCGTCGGGGCCACCGGACCGGTGATCACGCAGAACTCGTATGGGCAGGGGCCGATCACGCGCGAGCTCACCTCGCTTCGCGGCGATGTCCACAGCGGCAACTCGGGCGGCCCCCTGGTCGATGCCGGCGGCCGCGTGCTGGGCACGGTGTTCGCGGCGACCACGCAGGGGAAGCCAGGCGGCTACGCGGTGCCCAACGACGTGGTGGCGGGGGCGCTCGACGACGCGACCGGCCCGGTGAGCACAGGGCCCTGCACCCGCTGAGATTCGCCCGGCCGGGCCCTTACGAACGGTAAGCTCTAGTCGAGGTGAGATCTCAAGCTGGCGCGGGCCGAGCCAGGGGGACGGCCAAGCCGAAACAGGTTTGCCCCCATTTCCACAGCGCGGTGGAGCTGATCGGCCGCCGTTGGGCCGGCGCGATCCTCTACGCCCTCACCGGCGGGCCGCTTCACTTCGCCGAGCTCAAGGACTCGGTCCCGGGCATGTCGGACCGGCTTCTTTCCTGTCGCCTCAAGGAGCTCGAGGAGGCCGGCCTCGTCCGCCGGGAGGTGCAGCCGGGCAACCGGGTGCGGGTCAGCTACGAGCTCACCCGCAAGGGCCACTCGCTCGAGCCGGTGATCGGCGAGCTTCGCGACTGGGCCCGCCACTGGCACCGCTCGGTCTAGGGCGCCTGCGCCGCCGCCCAGTCGCTTCGGACCACGCCGTTCCGGACGCGCTGCGGATGGTCGCCGACCTGGATCCGCGCGACCTCCTGCTCTGTGTCGTAGGAGAGGGCGCTGAGGCTGTCCGTGCCGCTCCAGGAGACGAAGCAGTAGTTCCCGTCCCGGCTGTTGGTCGACCAGTACGGCTTCTGGCCCGCCTGGATCAGGCGGTAGCCGAAGGTCGACCGGGAGACGATCGCCGCGTAGTCGTCCATCGTCCCGGCGACGCAGAGTTTGGTGCCCGCGCCGTTCATCGCGATGCCGTGATGGGCGGAGTCGAGAACGTACTGCTCGCGCGGCATGTCCGGCACGAGGTTGGGCAGGTTCGCGACCCGGGTTACCCGGTCCTGCGCGAAGTCGTACTCGACGAAGCCGTGGAAGAAGGAGACCTGGAAGTAGACGAAGCTCTCGTCCGGTGAGAGCGCCATCGGCCTCACCGCGGAGCTCATGTTCGGGTAGCCGGCTTCGCTGAGCTTCTGGCCCATGTCCAGGGTCTTGATCACCTGGTGGGTGGCCGTGTCGACGATCTCGAAGCGGCGGTCGCCCTTGGTCGAGTCGAACTGCGGCTGGTCGGCGGGGGTATAGACGAGCCCGATGCTGGCGTGGAAGATCCGGCTTCCGTCGCGGGAGTAGGTGTTCTCGTGCGGCGAGTCCCCGGACTGGAAGCGCCATGCCTCCTGACCGGTTGCGGTGTCGAGGACGTGGACGACCTTGGCCGTCGAGTCCGAGACGGCGACGTAGCGGCCGTCGGGCGAGAGCCCCATGTGGTCGGAGCGCTGGCCGTCCATCGGGAAGCGCCAGGCGATCTGGCCGGTGGCCAGGTCGATCGAGACGACGTCGGCGAAGCTCGGCCGGGAGACGATCAGGTGGGTCCCGTCATTGGTGCTGTACATGTCGTCGACGAACTGGTCGTGTCCCTCGCCGATCGCCTCGCGGATCGCCAGGAAGTAGGCGAGCCGCTCCGGGTTGGTGAGGATCTCCTGCATGCGCTGATCGCGGTCAGGAATGATGTTGAGGCGGGCGATGCGAGTGAACGAGCCGGGCTTTCCGGCCTTCGCAGGAGGGGTGAAGCGCAGCACGTCCGCGGTCCCGTCCCAGTTGTTGCCCACGAAGACGACAGGCGTCGTCGCCGTGGTGCCGGGCTTCGGCGGCTTGGCCGCCGGCGCAGTGGCTGCCGCCATCACGGCGACCACGCACGCGAGGGTGGCGGCGAGCGCCAACGCGCCCAGTCTCGTTCTCATTTGTCGAGTCGTACCCCGACGACCCAGCACGGCTTTACCTCCCGGTCCTGATGCAATCACCGTAACCAGAGACTGCGCGGGATGCGCCGGTTGCTACCAGTCCCGAGGGTTCCCCTCCGGGATGGCGTCAAACACCAGCTTCGCCTCGACCCGCTCCACCGGGTACGGCGTCGTCGCCCGGTAGTGGTCGAGCTCGCCGGGGCCGAGTGCCTCGAAACCCCTCTCCACCGCCTCGGCGTAGGTACGGAGGATCACGGCGTCCTCGGGGGGCTCGGGCGCGAAATGGAACTCCTTCGCCTTGTAGGTCACGATCCGCCGGGGCAGCCCCTCACCCGCGACCGATCCCGTCACCTCGACCCGGTCGTAGCGGATCTCGCGGATGTCGAGGCGGTCGAGCTCCTGCTCGGTCACCTCGATCACCACGCCGTTGACCGGCCCGGCCTCGTCCTCGCCCTCCTCGACATTGAGGCCGAGGATCCACTCCGGCCGCCGGCCGCCGTCGCACTCGAAGGTCTTCTCACAGGTCAGGTTGTCGCGCCGCTGGCTGAACCGCCGCCGCCAGTCGTGCAGCCGCGCCCGGCGCAGCTCGCCAACCGGCCGGCCAAGCGTCATCGAGGCGCTCTCCGGGAGAACCAGGGAGCCGTAGCCGAAGAGGCCGAGACGGCTCACGGGCCCTCCAGCAGGCTGAGTTGTGGCTTCGCCGATTCCGGCACCGCCCGTTCCCGGTTGCCGGAAGGCTCGATCGGCGGGTCCGGGTCGTCGCGCATCTGCGCCGCGGCCTCGTGGCTGCAGAGCCGCTCCCGGGCGGGGCAGTCGGCGCAGAGCGCGCGATGTGGACGGTCCGTCACGTCGAACCGGCCTTCCGCAAGCCGCCCGAGCAGGGCCTCGACGCGCGCGCGGGCCGCCTCGAGGTCCGCCGGGTCGAATGTCTCGCGCACCGGATGGTCCGGGCGCTCCAGGAACACGTAAGCCGTCTCGACCGGACCGCCGCGCCCCGAAGCGGCCAGGGCGTAGAGATCACGCTGGACGGAGTAGCGCGTTGCGACGTCGGCCGGATCCCGCGACTGGAGCCGGTCGGTCTTGTAGTCGACCACCAGAACCGAGCCGTCGCCGCGCTCGACCAGCAGGTCGATCGAGCCGCGGATCAGGGTGTCGCCGACCGAGATCACGAAGGGCACCTCAGCGCTCACCCTCGCCTCGCCGATCTCCTCCTTCAGGGGGGAGGCGAGGAACGCCCGGACGAGCGCGAGCGCGTGGGCGGCATCGTCGCCGGTGGGATCGAGTCCCTGCTCCCCGATCCCGGCCGCCACCCGTTCGGGGTTCGGCTCGCGCCAGCGATTCCGCGCGCTCCACTCGAGCAGCGAGTGGACCGCCAGGCCGGGGCCGAAGCGCCGCCGGACCTCGGGCGGGGCCGCCTCGTCCCGGTCACCCGCGACGACGTCCGGCTCTGCGATTCCCAGAACCCGCTCGACGTAGAACCGGTAGCCGCAGTTCTTGAAGCCGGAGAGCGCCGAGTAGGAGAGGCCCCCGATCAGCGCGGGCGGGACCTCGGGTCGGCCGAGTGGCGGGGCGGCCGGCGCCGGCTCAGCCGGGGCTGCCTCCCGTTCACGCGGGACGAGGATCGCCGTGCCGGCACCGGGCTCCGGCTTCTGGACCTCGACCCGGAGAAGCCCGGAGGGGAAGCCCTCGGCGGCCGGGGGGATCTCGACCTCGCGGGCAGTCGCGTCCGCATCGAGGAGGCAGCGGATCAGCTGCAGCGTGATCGGCTTGCGGCGGTCCATGCGAGGGTCCTCCGAGTCTTGCGAGGAGGAACCCGTTTCATGCTGGTCGAGCTTCTGCGGGTTGAAGGTCCCGCTGAGCAGGAGGCGGCGCTTCGCGCGGGTCGCCGCGACGTACGCGAGCCGCGCCTCCTCCTCGGCTTCCCGCGTGGCCGCGAGGTCGGTGAGCTGCTGGTAGTCGCCCAGCCGCTCGGACGGGCGCCCGAGCCGGCCGAGTTGCACGCCGACGCGCATCGCCTCGCCTCCGTCCGGCGTGTCCTCGCCCGGGGCCACGCGCAGCGGGGTCCAGCCGAGCTGGAGATTTCGCCCGAGATCCGCGACGGCCACGACCTCGAACTCGAGTCCCTTGGCAGCGTGGACGGTCATCACCCGGACCCCCGAGTGGCCTTCGGCGCGCGTGGCTGCCTCGGATTCGCGGTCGCGCTGCGCCGCTCGGCTGTCCAGATAGTCGAGGAAGGCGGCCAGGTCCGGGCCCTCGCGCGCCTCGAACTCCCGCGCGAGGCGCATCAGCTTGCGGGCGTTCGACCAGCGCTTCCTCCCCTCCGGCATGGTCAGGGCCGCGAGGTCGTAGCCGAAGGCCGTCGCGGCGCGATCGACGAGCGCCTCGAGGCCGCCCTCCGTGGCGCGAAGGCGGAGCTCGCTGAGCTCGCGCGCGAACTCGCGGACCCGCTCGAGCTCCTCCTCGGGGATCAACTCGGCGGCCGCGGGATTGCCCTCGCCCACCTCGCCCTTCTCCGCCAGGTCCCTGACGACGGGCCAGACATGCCGGACGCTTTCGCCGCCGTCCTCACGCTGCACCGTCGCCGCCTTGCGAAGCAGCCAGAGCGTGTCCGGGAGGACTGCGCAGGCCGGCGAGGCTAGGGCGCCGAAGAGCGCCTCGTCGTCCAGCGGATTGGCGACAACGGCGAGCAGGCTGCGGAGGTCCTCGATCTGCTGCTGCGACCAGAAGCCGCGGCCGCCCACGACGTAGGGGTCGAGGCCCGCCTCCGTCAGGGCCCGCTCGAAGGCGGCGACGTGGGTGAAGGCCCGCAGCAGCACGACCATCTCGGCGGGATCCTCGCCCGCGTCCGCGAGCTCGCGGAGCCGCGCCGCGAGCCGCCGCGCCTCGGCCACCTTTGGGGCGGGGCTGGGATCGTCGTCGACCATGGGAAGCCCGGTCTCCTCCGCGTCCCAGCCCTTGCGGTCGTCGCTCGTCAGGAGCAGCTCGGTGATCGGCTCGGCGGGCGGATCCGCGCTGACGGCCGCGGACAGCGGCTCGAAGCCGTCGAGCAGGCCCGCCCCGATCGCGTTGGTGAGCGCCAGGATCCCGGGCGCGGCCCTGAAGTTGCCGGTGAGCGGCAGCGCCAGCCCTCGCGGCTCATGACCCTCCGCGAAACGGCGATGCTCGCGGCGGTAGATCTCGACGTCCGCGTGGCGGAAGCCGTAGATCGACTGGAACTCGTCGCCCACGAGAAAGAGGCGTGTGTCGGGGCCCCGGAGCTGCTCGATCAGGCCGAGCTGGAGCCCGTTCGTGTCCTGAAACTCGTCGACCATCAAGTGGCGGAACTGCTCGCGGTAGCGCTCGCGGAGCGCGTCGGAGGAGCGCAGCAGCGCGACGGCCCGCAGCTGGAGGTCCTCGAAGTCGAGCGCCGAGCGCTCGGCCTTGAAGTCCTCGTAGCGGCGGCCGAAGCGGGCGATCAGCTCGCGAAGCTGCTCATAGGCGGGGCCGAGGACCGACGCCGCGACAGCGGCACGCGTCCTCTTGAGGGTCTCGGTATAGCGCTCGCATGCCTCGCCCTTGAAGTCGTCTGCCTTCGAGGCGATCGACAGGCCCTGGAGGACGCGCAGGAGCTCTTCGCCTGGCTCCGACGCGGGGTCGAGGGCTGCCGCCGCCCCGATCCGGTCGCGGCTGGCGACCGACTTGCCGGTCGCGTCGGCGCATTCGAGATGCGCCTCGCGTGCGACATCCACCAGCTCGGCGAGCGCCTCTCGCGTGTCTGGCGGGACGAGCGGCGGCAGCGCCGGTTCGGGGTCGCCGTGGCTGCGCAGCTCGTCGTATGCCCCGCGCGTCATGCCGAGCAGGGTGCGGGGCCGATTCGCCGCGGCCAGCTCGAGGGCCTCGGCGCCACCGGCCTCCACCATCTCCTCGAGCGCAGCCTCGAAGGCGCGGGCCGCCAGCCGGTCGGCCTCGGGCTCGTCCACCACCCGGAAGCGGGGATCGATCCCGGCCGCTGCGGGATGCGAAGCGAGCAGGCGGCGACAGAAGCCGTGGATCGTGGAGATCCAGGCGCGCTCGCTCGCCTCGGCCGCGTCCAGCAGCGCCTCGCGTTCCTCGCCCTCCGCCGCTGCGGCACGACCGGCCAGCTCCTCGCGCACCCTGCGGCGCAGCTGGTCCGCGGCCCGCTCGGTGAAGGTGAAGGCGAGGATGCGCTCGACCCCCGAGCCTTCGTCGAGCGCCGCGGCACTGAACCGGTCCACCAGGACCTTCGTCTTGCCCGTCCCGGCCCCCGCGCGCAGGAAGACGTCGCGGTCGCGACTCTCGGCCGCTTCGCGCTGCTCCGACGTGCGCTCGCTCACTCCTCCTCTTCCTCCCGCTCGGGCTCCTCCTCGGGGACGCCGCGCTCGCGCCGGCAGATGGGCTGGAAGTGGCAGTAGCGCGGGCACGAGCCTCCGATCGGGCGACGTCCGATGTCGCCAGCCTGGATCGAGGCGATGATTCCCTCGGTCTTCTCCCGGGCGGCCTCGAGGGCGGCCTCGAAGGCCTCGTCGTCGAGGTGGTCGTTCTGGCGGGGATGCAGGCCGGCAAGCTCCTCCTTGAGCGACTTGCGGAGCAGGCCCTTCGGCTTGCGGTCATCGTCGTTGCGTGCGCCGAGCGCCCGGTAGAGACCCCCGGCCAGCTCGAGGCCCCAGAGCTCGCGGGCGGCGAGCAGATAGAGCTGAAGCTGCAACTTGCCCCGGTCGAGCATCCCCTTGCCGCCGTCGACCTTCGTTCCCGACTTGTAGTCCTGGACGAGGGCCTCGCCCCCGGGACCGAGGTCGATCCGGTCGATCTGGCCGTGGACGGCGCCCGTCCCCACGGGCAGCGCGGGTTTCTCGGAATCCGGGAACCCGAAGCGCGCTTCGGCCAGATCGGGGACCGGCACGAATGGGGCGGGGGTCTCGGCTTCGTCTGCGAGGAAGGCGAGCACGAGGCCTTCGACGCGGTGGAGCGCCGCCGCGGTATCCGCTCGCTCGCGAGGGAGGAGCGATGGCCCGAACGTCTCGGTGAGCTCGCGGGCGCGTTCGATCCAGGCCGCAAGCGTCGCCGGAGTGGGGCGGCCCTCGGGCGAAGGCGGCTCCGCGTAAAGACCCTCGAGGATCCGGTGTGCGACCTGCCCGGCGGTGAGCGGCTCCTCCTCGGGTCCGATGCGCCGCGGGCTCAGCTCGTGGTCGACGAACCAGCGGTAGGGACACTCCGCGTACTCCTCGAGCGTCGTCGAACCGAACAGCTCCTGGGAGGCCACCGCCTCCAGCACCGGTCCGAGCCGCAGCGGCCCGGGCCGGCGGCGCTCTTCGACGATGCGTTCGCGCGCCGACGCGAGGCGTGTGGCGATCCTCCTGCGGACCGGCTCTGGTACCGGTGCGCCCTGGCCGCTCGCCGCCTCCGCGCGCGCCAGTTCGTCCTCGCAGGGCGCGTCGCCCGGCTCGAAAACCGAGTCGGCCAGACCGCGGCCCCGCGCCTCTGCGGCGAGGGCCTCGTCTCGCTCCTCGGTATCGCTCGGGAGAGCTGGCGCGAGCAGATCGCGAACCTCGTCCACGAACGGGGAGCGCGCCGTCGCGCCTCCCTCATCATCGGCGTTGCGCCAGGAGAGCCACAGCCTCTCCTTGGGCCGAGAGAGGCAGACGGAGAACAGGTAGCGATCCTCGATCTCGGCCTGCTTGCGAGGCGGAAGGGCAAGCGCGGCACGCGCGTCGTCCGAGAGCAGGGGCCCGCCGGTATCGCGCCGGGGAAAGTCGCCGTCCTGGAGCGAACAGACGAAGAGATGGGCGACGCGGCGAGCGCGTGCCCGGTAGGGGCTGATCACGCGCACCCGCCCCTCGGTCGGCCCCCGCCACATCGGGACCTGGAGGCCGGCGACGGCCGCGATCGCGTCGGCCGGGGAGTGGGGGAGGTCGAGGTCGGCGAGCTCGCCGAGAGCGCGCTCGATCTCCGCCCCCGCGCGGAGCTCCAGCGCCCGGTCGTCTCGGGCTACGGCACCCTGGCGCCGGATCGCGGATTCGGCGATCCAGCGTGCCTGCCGGCCGGCCTCTCGCAGCAGCTCCGGGCCGGAGCCGGCCTCGCGCAGCTTCTCGACCGCCGGCAGGCCGTGGCTGCCGTTGTCCCCCTCGCCGATCCAGGCCTCGATCGCCTCGTCCGCGGTCCGCAGCCGCCCGCGGAGCACGGTCCGCTGAAACCAGTCGACGCGATTCGGGGACGCGATCCCGGGTGTGCGCAGGTAGGCGAGGAGGTCCGCGGCCCGGCGGCGCCCGACCGCGGCCTCGAGTAGTGCGACCAGCCCCGCTCCGGTCACGGTCCGGGTCAGCGCGAGGTCTGCCTGCACCGCCACCGGTATCTCGAACCTCGAGAGGACGCGCCGGAAGAGCGGTCCCGAGGACGAGGGATCGCGCAGCACGATCGCCATCTCGCCGGCGGGGACGCCGGCATCGAGCAACCGAGCGATCTCGGCTCCGACCGTCTCCACCTCGGCGAGCTCGCCGGCGGACGCGAGCAGCGCGAGGCCACCATCGTTCTCGAGCGGCTCGGCGTCGAGGGTCGACTCGCCGTAGCGCCGCGCGAGCTCGAAGAGCGTTCCGCTGGCGGTGAACCGCGGCTGCGCCTCGAGCCGCTCGATCGAAACGCCGTCCGTGTCACGCAGCTCCGCGAAGAGCGAGCCGCGGGCCTTCGTGAGGAGCTCGCGGTCCTCCCAGGGGAGGGCAACGGTCACCGGCGCCGCCCGAGCGAGTGCGCGAACGAGCTCGAGCTGCTCCGCGGTCAGGTCGTCGAATCCGTAGAGCAGGACGGGCCGGGCAGCCCAGGCATCTGGATTCGCCCGGAGGCCCGAGATCGCTGCGGCGGCGAGCGAGTGTGCGTCGTGCCGTCCGAGTTCGCCCTGGACTTGGGCGTACGCCTCGTACAGCGTCGCGATCTCGACCTCGTAGGGTCCCGCCTCGCGGGCCCGCTCGGTGAGAGTCGCCGGGTCGACCAACGCGGCCCGCAACTCGGAGACGAGCTCCTCGAGCGCGCCCGGGAAGCCGGGGCGCGAGGCCGAGGCGGCGAGCAGCTTCAGGTTCGTGCGGGCGACCGCCTCGCGCGCGATTCGCCGCCGTTGGGTGCGCGTCAGGGCTGTGCCGGCAGGGGCGTCGACCGCTCGGGTGACCAGGGCGAAGAGGCGGTCGAAGGTGCCGACGCTTGCTCCGATCACGGCCTCGCCGCCACGCGTCAACTCGCCCTCGAAGCGCTCGACGTCGTCCACGGTGGGGACGACCAACACCGGATCGTGCCCGGAAGATGCGCGGAAAGCGTCGAGGATCGCCCCGGTTCGACCGGAGTTCGGAGGTCCTGCGATCAGCTTGAGCGCCATAATCGATCGGGTCGCTCCTCGTCTTCGGCTGCGGAGCACCCTCGCGTCAGCATAGGTGGGTAGTCGGCGCGCTCCCAAGGGGTCGGACACGCCCGATTCCGCTCTGTTTTGCGCATAACGCGGGGAAACCGGAGCCGGTTTTTTTCCGCCGGGGGCGAGTCTAAGTTGGCCTCAGATCAGGAGTACAGGAGGCCCGACCGAGATGACACTTTGCTTCGTAGACCCAGCCGACGCCATCAGGGCGATCGCCGACTCCGTCGGCCGTGAAGCCCGCCGCCAGCTCCTCGGCGAGGCGGTGCGCGCCTGGGTCGACGAGATTCCGGACGAGGAACTCCAGGAGCACTACGCCAAGGCGATCTCCGAGCTCGATGAGCACGACATCTCGATGCTGGCCGCCTGGCACGGCTCGATGGAGGTCGGCCAGCCCGTCCCGAACCGCGACTTCCTGATGGGCGCCTTCGAGTCACTCGGCGAGAACCGCCGCGAGGCCCTGAAGCTCGCGGCCGGCTTCCGCGGCGAGGAGGCCTTCGAGGAGGGGATCTCCGAGGAGCGGGCCCTCGACCTGGTCCTCGAGTGGCTCTCCCCGCCCCG
>DATFPJ010000223.1:0-1893 GCA_035264865.1 Solirubrobacterales bacterium | reverse complement strand
GCGCAACCGGCGCCAGCCGCGGCGCACGTCAAGGGCTCAGGCCTTCCAGTGGATCCGCTTGCCCGGCGCCTTGCAGGTGACCTCGACGACCCGGCCGCTCCGGACCGTCCCGGAGCACTTGAAGCCCTGGATCTTGTGCCTGCGGGTCCTCTTCCATTCCTTGACGATCGCTCGGGCCTTGTAGCAGGGCACGGGCCCGCTGACTGTGACGTGGTGACCGCAGCTGATCGCGGCCGAGCCCGACCCGGTCAGCCCCGCGAGCGCGATCACGGCGGCGAGCAGGGCAGCGAGCAGAAGCCGCTTCGCCATGGCTATGCGGGCTGCGCCGCGCGGTGGCGCTCGGCCACCAGGTCGGCGATCTCGCCCATGATCCGGTTGATCTCGAAGTCCTTCGGCGTGTAGACGCCGTCGACCCCCGCCTCGCGCATCGCCGCCGCGTCCGCGGCGGGAATGATCCCGCCCACGACGACCGGGATGTCGGCGCCGTCCGCGCGCAGCAGCTCGACGACCCGCGGAACCAGCTCCCGGTGCGAGCCCGAGAGGATCGAGAGCCCTACCACGTCCACATCCTCCTCGACGGCGGACTTGACGATCTGCTCGGGGGTGAGGCGGATTCCCTGGTAGATCACCTCCATGCCGACGTCACGAGCGCGGACCGCGATCTGCTCGGCGCCGTTGGAGTGCCCGTCCAGCCCGGGCTTGCCGACCAGGATCCGGATCGGATGGCCGATCTCGCCCGAGACCTCGGCGACGCGGTCGCGGACCTGTCCCAGCAGGTCGCCGTTGACGGCTCCGCCGGCCGCCGCCTCGGAGACGCCGGTCGGGGCGCGGTAGTCGCCGAACACCTCGCGCAGTACGCCGGCCCACTCGCCCGTGGTCGCCCCGGCCTTGGCGGCCTCGATCGTGGCCGGGAGGACGTTGGCCTGCTCGTCGCGGGCGGCCTGGGCCAGCTTCTCGAGCGCAGCGTCTACGGCGGACTGGTCGCGCTGGGAGCGCCACTCCTCGAGGGCAGCGATCCGCTCGCGCTCGACCTCCGGGTCGGGTGTGAGGATGCCGCCGTCCTCGCCAGTGGTAAGCGGCGAGTCCTCGGTCTCGGTGAACCTGTTCTGGCCGACGACCACGATCTCGCCGCGCTCGATCTTGGCGATGCGCTCGCGGTTCGACTCGACCAGGCGAGCCTTCATGTAGGGAACGGCCTCGACCGCGCCCCCACGGTCGGCGACCTCCTTCATCTCCGCATCCGCGCCCTGGCCGATCTCGTCGACGAGGCCGTCCATCACCTTCGAGCCGTCGAAGATGTCCGGGTAGTCGAGCACGTCGGTCTCGTTGGCGAGGATCTGCTGGATGCGGAGGCTCCACTGCTGATCCCAGGGGCGGGGGAGGCCGAGCGCCTCGTTCCAGGCCGGCAGCTGGATGGCCCGGGCGCGGGCATTACGGCCCATGGTCACCGCCAGTGCCTCGAGCACGATCCGGGGCACGTTGTTCTCGGGCTGTGCCTCGGTCAGGCCCAGCGAGTTGACCTGGACGCCGTAGCGAAGGCGGAGGAACTTCGGCTCCGTCACGTCGTAGCGGTTGCGGCCGATCTCCTCCCAGAGCCGGCCCATCGCGCGGAGCTTGGCGTGCTCCTCGATGAAGCGGACGCCGGCGTTGACGAAGAAGGACATCCGCCCGAAGACCTTCGGGAAGTCCTCGTCGGAGACCTGCCCCCGGGCCTTGACCTCGTCGAGGACCGCGATCGCGGTGGAGAGTGCGTAAGCGACCTCCTGCACCGGGGTCGCTCCCGCCTCCTGCAGGTGGTAGGAGCAGACGTTGATCGGGTTCCACTTCGGGATCTCGTTGACCGTGAACGCGACCGTGTCCGCGATCAGCCGCATTGAGGGCCCGGGCGGGAAG
>DATFPJ010000222.1:0-4301 GCA_035264865.1 Solirubrobacterales bacterium | reverse complement strand
ACGTAGTCATTGACGCCCACCACGATGCGCTGCTTGGAGTCGACCTCCTGCTGGTAGCGGAAGGAGGCGTCGGCGATCTCGCGCTGCGGGAAGTTCTGCTTGATCGCCCCGACCATCCCACCGAGCTCGTCGATCCGGGCGAAGTACTCGTAGGCAGCGCGCTCCATCTCGTCGGTGAGCGTCTCGACGAAGTAGGAGCCGCCGAGCGGGTCGATCGTGTTGGTGACGCCGGTCTCGTGGGCGATCACCTGCTGGGTGCGGAGCGCGATCCGGACTGCCTCCTCGGTGGGCAAGGCGAGCGCCTCGTCGTACGAGTTGGTGTGGAGCGACTGAGTCCCGCCGAGGACCCCGGCCAGCGCCTCGATGGCGGTCCGGATGATGTTGTTCTGCGGCTGCTGCGCCGTCAGCGAGACCCCGGCGGTCTGGGTGTGGAACCGCATCCGCCAGGACTCCTCGCGCTTGGCGCCGTAGGTCTCGCGCATCTCGCGCGCCCAGATCCGGCGGGCGGCGCGGTACTTGGCGATCTCCTCGAAGAAGTCGATGTGTGCGTTGAAGAAGAAGGAGAGGCGCGGCGCGAAGGCGTCGACGTCGAGGCCCCGCTCGATCGCCTGCTCTACGTATGTGAAGCCGTCCTTGAGCGTGAAGGCAAGCTCCTGTTGCGCGGTCGAGCCCGCCTCGCGGATGTGGTAGCCGGAGATCGAGATCGGGTGCCAGCGCGGCATCCGCTCGGTGCACCACTCGATCATGTCTCCGACCAGCCGCATCGCCGGCTCGATCGGGAAGCACCACTCCTTCTGGGCGATGTACTCCTTGAGGATGTCGGTCTGGATCGTGCCGCCGAGCCGCTCGGGCGGCACGCCCTGCTCCTCGGCGGTGGCGACGTAGAAGGCAAGCAGGATCGCGGCCGGGGCGTTGATCGTCATCGAGGTGGTCACCTCGCCGAGATCGATGCCGGCGAACAGCGTCTCCATGTCGTCGAGCGTGTCGATCGCGACGCCCTCCACCCCCACCTCGCCCAGCGAGCGGTCGGCGTCGGAGTCGAGGCCCATCAGGGTGGGCATGTCGAAGGCGGTCGAGAGCCCGGTCTGGCCGTGGTCGAGCAGGTAGTGGAAGCGCTCGTTCGTCTCCTCGGACGTGCCGAAACCGGCGAACTGCCGCATCGTCCAGAGCCGCCCGCGATACATCGACGGGTAGACGCCGCGGGTGTAGGGGTACTCGCCGGGGTAGCCGAGGTCGCGCTCGGGATCCGATCCCTCGCGGTCCTCCTCGGTATAGAGCGGCTTTACCTCCTGTCCCGAGACCGTCTCGAAGAGCGCCTCGCGCTCCTCGAGGCGGGAGTAGACCTCGGACAGCCATTCGTGGGCGCGTCGGCGCGCCTCGGGCTCTACCGCCATGCAGGGAAGTCTAGATCGAGGGTCAGCCCGCTTCGGGCGCCCGCGCGCGACGAGCGGCAAGCAGGGCCGCGTCAGCCCGGCCGATCAGATCGCCCAGGCTGTCGTCCGGTTGCAGCTCGGCCAATCCCACGGAGATCGCCGGCCCGGCGCGCTTCTGGGCGATCGAGTCCTTGATCGTCTGGAAGCGCCGGCCTGCCTGGGCAAGGTCGACGTCGGCGATCGCGCAGACGAACTCGTCACCGCCGAAGCGAACTATCGGCTCATAGGAGCGCATCTCCGACCGGATCGCGGAGACCACGTCTCTGAGCAGCGCATCGCCCGCCGGATGCCCGTCGCGATTGTTGACCATCCTGAGCCCATCGACGTCGACAAAGGCGAACACGACTTTGCCCTCGTCACGGCGGGCCCTGTCGATCTCCGCCTGCAGGGCCTCCTCGCCGAAGCCGCGCCGGTACGCGCCGGTGAGCTCATCGCGGTGAGAGCGCTCCAGCGCCGCCAGGGCGATCTCGCGCTCCTCCGCGGCGCGCCGTCGATCCGCGGCAGCCTGCCTGCGGTCCTCAGCCGCCCGCTGGCGGTCCCTCGCGGCCTGCGCCCGCGCCTCCGCGACGTGCTCCAACGTCATCCGGAGCGACGACCCGCGAGATGCCATTCTCCGCTCCAGCGCCGCCGACTCCCGATCACGTCGATCGGCGGCGCCGTCGCGAGCCTGCGCCGTCAGGTCCCGATGCCAGGCATTCACGTCCCGCTGCTTCGCCTGGCGAACGCGCTGCTCATCGGCCAGGACGCGAACCTCCGTGCCCGCCTCGCGTTCTCGGGTCCCGACCTCACGCTGAGCGCGGGTCGCGTCGTGCTCCTTCCGCATCCCATGATCGGGATGCTGCGCGAGCTCGCTGTCGGAAAGGGCCTGATCGCGGTTCGAAGCCAGCTGATCTCGGTCCGAGGCACGCTGCTCCCCGACGGACAGCTCGACATCCAGGTCGGCAACGGCCTGGTCACCGTCGGAAGCCGTCTGATCGGCATCCGAAGCATCCTGGTCCGCGGCTGCCCCAGCCTGGTCGTCGCCAAGGGCGGCAAGCCGCCTCAGCTCAGGATCGCGCTGATCTCCGTTCCCTGAGGGGAGATCCCCCCCCTTCGACGCCTTCTTCTGCAAAGCACTCCGATCCCGCGCTCGCGGTCGATGCAAACGCACGCCCGCGAAGCGCTTGAAGATGTTCAGTGTCCCACTTGTGCCTCCGCCGTGCACACCCAAAATTCGGGAGGCGCTAGCGGCGCAGCCGCTGATGCAGCCCCGAGTTGCTCCGGCGCCGCGAGGCGAGCGCCCCGGCGCTCCCAGCAGCGGCCGCCAGGACGGTAGCACCGACGATCGCCAGCTTCCGGCCGAGCTTCTCGAAGCGCATCACCTGCCAGGCCTCCTGGCGTGCGATCTCGAGTAGTGGCCCGTCCGGGTTCACCACCACGGCGTGGCCGACCGATCGCAGCATCGGCAGGTCGCTGACCGAGTCGGAGTAGGCCCAGGACTCGGCCAAGTCGATCTCGTGCTTCTCGGCGAAGCGGCGCATCGCCTCGACCTTGCCGTTGCCATAGACGAAGGGGCCGTCCATCTCGCCGGTGTACTTGCCGTCTTCGCCGACCGCCCAGCGCGTCCCGATCCCTCCCTCCATGCCCAGCACCGCCGCGAGGGCCTTGACCAGGTCGTTGCCCGCGGCGCTGACGATGAATGTCGCCCGGCCTTCGTCCTGATGGCGGTGGACCTCGTCGAGCATCCGGGGATAGATCCGCGGGAGGATGCCGGCCAGCACCTCGGGCGCCATCCGCTCGACGTCGCGCTCGGGGATCTCGGCGAAAATCCGCTTGGCCACCTCGAGGACGGCGTTGGTCTGCTCGTCCGAGGACCCGCGCAGGCGGTACCGCAGATGGTCGAGGCCCCATCTAGCGAGCTGGCCGCGGGGAACGAAGCCCTTGCGGTTCGCGACGCGCGCGAAGACCATCCCACTCGACCCCGCCATCAGCGTCTTGTCCAAGTCGAAGAAGGCGGCGCCTTGGGCGCCGCCGTCCGCGGACGGCCTGCCGTCCACCTCCGGGTCGCGGTTAGGCGCCGTTGACCTCGACGACGATGGCATCGCCCTGGCCGCCGCCGCTGCAGATCGCCGCGCAGCCGAGGCCGCCGCCCCGGCGCTTGAGCTCGTGGACGAGGGCGCCGACGATGCGGGCTCCCGAGGCGCCGATCGGATGCCCGAGCGCGATCGCGCCGCCGTTCACGTTCACCTTCTCCTCGTCGATCTCCAGCATGCGCATCGAATTGATCGCGACCGACGCGAAGGCCTCGTTGATCTCCCAGAGGTCGACGTCGCCCGGCTGCTTGCCGATCTTCTCGAGCGCCTGCATCGCCGCCCGGGCCGGCGTCTTGGCGAGGTACGGGAAGTCGTCGGCTACCTGGCCGTAAGCGAGCACCGCGGCGATCGGGGCGCGCCCGTTCTTCGAAGCCCACTCCTCGGACGCGACCACGACGGCTCCGGCGCCGTCGTTCACGCCGGGCGAGTTGCCGGCGGTATGGGTGGCGTCGTCTCCTCCGACCGCCTTGAGCTTGGAGAGCGCCTCGAGCGTCGTGTCCGGGCGGATCGCCTCATCGGCGGCGACCTCGTTCTCGCCCTTCTTCGACTTGACGGTCACCGTGACGATCTCCTCGGCGAGCCTGCCCTCCTCGGTCGCCTTGTGGGCGAGCTGGTGGGAGCGCTCGGCGAAGCGGTCCATGTCGGCGCGGGTGATCTCCAGCTCGTTCGAGACCTCGCTCGCCTCGTTGATCATCTGCTTCTCGGTGAAGGGGTTGGTGAGGCCGTCGTGCGTCATCGCGTCGACCGCCTGGACGTCGCCCATCCGGAAGCCGAAGCGCGCGCCGGGAAGCAGGTA
>DATFPJ010000221.1:0-14532 GCA_035264865.1 Solirubrobacterales bacterium | reverse complement strand
GTCATGAACGCGTGGTCCTCGTGGAAGAGCTTGTCCACCGCCTCCTCGAAGCGGCGGATGGTCAGCATCCGCTCGAGGGCGCGACCCCGACGCTCCGCCTCCCAGGTCTGCGTCACTTCTTCACCTCATTCCCGTTGGTGGTGCTGGCTCGGGACAGGTAGGCCGACTGGAGAAGCTCGGGCTTCTTCTTCAGCTCGCTGGCCTCGCCGGAGAACTCGATCTTCCCGTGGCCCATCACATAGGCCTCCTTCGCCATCCCGAGGGCGATCGTGGCGAACTGCTCGATCAGCAGGACGCCGATGCCCTCCTGCGCCAGCTTCTCGATCCTCGGGATCAGCCGCTTGACGACGACCGGCGCCAGGCCGAGCGAGAGCTCGTCGATGAGCACGAACTTGGGCTTCGAGACCAGCGCCTGCGCCAGAACGAGCATCTGCTGCTCGCCTCCGGAGAGCGACCGTGACTGCGTGTTGAGCCGGGCCTTCAGCTCCGGGAACATCTCCAGCGCGTACTTCAATCCTTCGTCCGCCTCGGCGCGGGACAGCGAGTACGTCGCCACCCGGAGGTTGTCCTCGACGGTGAGCTCCGACAGCAGGCGCCGTCCCTCCGGCACCACCGCCACCCCAGCGGCCCGGATCTTCTCCGGCCGCCTGTGGCTCAGGTCTGTCCCGTTCAGCTTCACGGCTCCGGACTCGGGCCGCAGGACGCCGCTGACGGCGAGCACCAGGCTGGACTTCCCCGCGCCGTTGGGACCGAGCAGCGTGGTCACCTCACTGGGGTCGATGCGGAGCGAGACGTCTCGTACCACCGGCCTGCCGCCTCGGGCCACGGTCAGGTTCTCGAGGGTGAGCACATCCCCCTTCCTGTCAGTAGCGCCGGGCTTCTCCGTCGAGGCCGTCGTGGCGGTCTCATCTGGGTCGGCTGCAGGGCTCACACTTCCTCCGATCCCAGGTAGGCCTTGATGACGTGCTCGTCGCGTAGCACCTCGTCGGTCGGTCCCGAGGCGATCAACTTGCCGAAGTCGAGCACCGATGTCAGCTCGCAGCACGAGGACACGAGGTTCATGTCGTGGTCGACGAGGATGACGAGGGCCCCGATCTCATCCGGGATCCTGCGGATGACGCTGCCCATGTGCTCCGTCTCTTCATCGGGAAGCCCCGCCGCCGGCTCGTCCAGGAGCACGGCGCGAGGCTTGCCGACGACCGCTCGCGCGATCTCGACGAGCCGGCGCTCGCGCGCGCCGAGCGTCCCCACCTTGGTGCCGGGATCCCGGCCCCCGAGCCCGACGAACTTGAGCGCCCCGATCACGTCCTCGCGCCGGGAGCTGCCGCCGTTCCGGCTCGAGTGCTCCTCGACCATCGCGACGTTGTCGTAGAGGGAGAGCTCCTCGATCGCCTGCTCGGTCTGGAAGGTCCGCCGCAGCCCCCAGCGGGCCCGGCGGTAGTCGGCCATCGCGAGCAGATTCTCGTCGAAGGCGGTGACCGTGCCGGCCGCCGGCTTCACGAAGCCGCTGAGCACGTTGAAGAAGGTGGTCTTGCCAGCCCCGTTCGGGCCGATCAGGCCGCAGGTCCCGCCGGGAAAGGTGACCGTCATCTGGTCGATCGGCTTGACCCCGCCGAACTGCACCTCGAGGTTCTCCACCTTGATCATTCCGGCCCCGCCGTTCCGGCGGCCCGCCTCCCCGGACTGCCTACCGCTCTCCAGATCAAGCGCCCCAGCTTCGCCATGTCCTTGGGGAACTGGTCGACCAGGCCGGTCGGCGCCGTGGTCAGGACCTGGATCACCCCGAGGCCGAAGAGGATCGTGAGCAGGTCGGGTGGCAGCCCCCAGCTGTCGAGCAGCGCAGGCAGCAGCTTGATCAGCAGGCCGGCGACCACGGCGCCCCAGAGGCTGTACATCCCGCCCATCAGGACGACCGCCAACAGGATGATCGAGTCCTGGGTAGGGAAGGTGAGGTTGTAGAGCGTGCCCGAGCTCCCCGCCAGCAGCGCTCCCGCGATCCCGGTCATGAAGGAGGCGAGCGCGAATGCCCACATCTTGTAGAGGCTGATGTTGACGCCCGCTGCAAGGGCGGCCGGCTCGCTCTGGCGGATCGTTGCCCAGGCTCGCCCCGGCTTGCCGCGCACGTGCCAGAGGGCGAGAGCGAACATGAGCGCCGCCCAGATCAAGGTGTAGCGGAAGTAGGCGTGCTCCCCGGTGGCGATGGCCGGACGCCTGATCTGCGAGGCGCCCGTCGTAGCGTCGGTGTGGCCGAGGAAGCCCCCGCCGCCGTTCGGGAAGTCGGTCGCGGCGATCACGACTGTGATCGCGCCGGCAAGCATCAGCGTGATCAGCGCCAGGTAAAGCCCGCTCACCCGCAGTGCGGGCAGGCCGATCAGCGAGCCCAGGACCATCGTGATCAGCCCGGTCATGATGGTCACCGCCGGGAAGGGGAGCCCCGTGGCGAACAGCAGCCGTGCCCCGACCCAGGCACCGAGCGCGAGGACGGCCACCTGGCCGAGCGAGACGAGCCCAACGCGGCCCATCAGCAGCCCGAGCCCGAGCGCCACGATCGTGTAGATCACGACCGCGGTTGCCACATCGGTCCAGTAGGCGCTCAGCATCCCGGGCAGCACCAGGAAGACGAAGGCGAAGAGCACGGCGATCACCGTGACGCGAATGCGCTCGCCCCTCTCGAGGCGGAAGATCGGCCCGAGCCCGCGGTCGATCAGGCCGGGTTTGGCCGCCTGGGAGGTCCCCGCCGGCTTGCTTGCCTCAACCTCGGCCATTGCCAAGCCCGGTGCCGGTGAACGAGATTTCGCGCTTGCGCGAGATCCAGAGCAGCGCGATCGTGGCGAGCACGAATGGCGCCATGTTGCGGTACTCCGAGATCGACGTGATAGGCGTCGCCAGGGCGCTGACGAGCCCGACGACCAACGCCGCGAAGAAGGTCACCACGAGTGACCGCAGTTGCGCGATCAGGGCCGCGGCCAGGGACGAGATCACCAGGAAGGTCAGGCTTACCGCGTCGAGCCCGACCAGATCCGAGAGCAGCAGCCCCGAGACCCCCGAGAGGATCCCGGAGACGAGCCAGGCCTGCGCCTCCACCCAGCGGACCGGGACTCCGAGCGTCGCGGTGATCTCGCGGTCGTTGGCGAGTCCGCGCATCGCGGTGCCGAGGTTCGTGTACTTGAGGAAGGCGGCCGTGCCGAAGACCACCACCACCCCAAGCCCGAACGAGATCACCTGCGTCCAGGTGACGGCCACCGTGCCGATGTCGAAGGCGTGCGTCGAGGTGGGCAGCACCTGCGAGCGAGCCTTGTCGCTCCAGATCCACGACATGGTCCCGAGCAGGATCAGGGCCAGGCCAAGCGTGGCGGTTGCCTTAACGAGCGCGTCGCGCTTGGCGAGGGCTGGACCTAGCAGCACGCCGTAAAGCAGCGTCACGCCGGCCGCGAACAGAACCGCCACCCCATAGCTCGGCCACTCGGGCCACAGGGAGTTGTTGATCAGATCCCAGGCGATCAGGGCGGACATCGCCCCCACCGCGCCGAAGGCCAGGTTCAAGACCCCCGTGGTCCGGTAGAGGACCACCATCCCGGCCCCCGACAGGGCGTACACCCCGCCGAGGGCCAGGCCGGTGACGATGAAGGGCTGGAACTCTTGCCAGCTCGGCATCAGTGACTACAGCCCTCCAATCAACCTGCTCCGCCGGTCAGGCTCGGATCCGCCGCTTCGATCTGACGGACCTTCGCGATATCCGGCTCGTCCTCGCTGATCTCGAAGCAATCCTCCTTCTGGACCATGTGGCCGCTGTCCGGCGTGGTGGTCCAGTCGACGTTGTTCGGGATGTGCAGCGGGGCCTTGCCGGTGTACCACGGCCGGCAGAGGATGTCCGTTTCCTGGTTCTTCAGGTTGAAGACCGCCTCGCTGACGCTCTGCAGGGTGTAGTCACCCTTGACGGTCTCCAGCGCGTTCGTCATGAACTCGCCCATCAGGTAACCCATCTGGCTGAAGCTGCCCAGACCGCCGGTCACGTTCTGGCCGTACTTCGCGATCACCGAGCGGTAGAGCTCTGAATCGGGACCGTCGAAGTCGGTCACGTTGAGCTCGGCGTTGACGAGCAGCTTGCCGTCCCACTTCGCCCCCAGCGCCTGCGCCAGGAAGTCGGTGTTGCACGGCGTCGAGCAGCCCCACGCCTTGACCTTGTCCTCGAGGCCCTGCTGCTGGGCGGCCTGGAGGATCTTCAGTGCCTCGGGCGGCGTGAAGTTGAGGATCACGCCTCCGTTCGGGCCGGCCTGCTGGGTCAACCGCACGGCGACCGAGTTGGCGTCCTGAATCGGGACGTTGTCGGTCGACTCGCTGATGGGCACACCGGCCGCGTCGGCGACGATCTTGGGACCGGCAGCGATGTATCCCGTGCCCGGGACGTTCGACTGGTCGAACGCGATCTTGTCGACATCCTGGCGGATGACCGCTTGAACAGCGCCGTCGGAGCTGTACCGCGGACCCATGTTGACCGGAATGCTGTTCGGACTGGCCCAGCACGAGGGGGCGATACCGGCATTCAAGACGGGGACCCCCTTCGACTCGTAGTAACTGTGATTGACGTCGCACTCGATCAAGCTGAAGCCGCCGGCCATGCCGACCACGCCCTCAGTCTCGATCAGCTTGCGTGCCAGCGCTGCGTTCTGCGCGGGGTCGGTCTGCTCGGTCTCCGCGATGTACTGAATCGGGTGACCGTTCACACCGCCGTTGGCGTTGACGCAGTCGAAATACGCTTTGGCCGCGTTCTCGCCGTCGGTGAAGTCCGTACCGGGCTGCTTCGTGGCGATCGCGCCGATCTTGATCGGACTACCGGTTGGCTTCTGGCCGTTGCCGTTGCCGCACTTTGGATTGTCCACGACAGAGCCAGCGTTGCTCTCCTTGTTTCCACTGCCGCCGCACGCGGCGACGACCAGCGAAAGGCCGGCCGCGACCACGATCAAGGTGGTGACGGATCGTCCTCTCTTCGAGCCGAAGTACCTCTTCACCGGTCTCTCCTCCTCTGTTGCCGGCCTCCGGTCGGTTCCGGCGGCCTGCTTGGCGGTGATCCTATACCAATAAAGTCATTTCGTTTGGTTTGTTTGCGATTCCCCTAATTTGAGCTCAATCTGAGCAATCTGGACGCGTTTTCCTTGAGGATCAGGGGCCTCACCTCGTCGTCGATCTCGAGCCGCTCGAAGTCGCTCAGCCAGCGCTCGGGCGTGATCATCGGGTAGTCGGAGCCGAACAGGACCTGCCTCTTCAGCAGGGTGTTCGCGTAGCGGACGAGCTGGGGAGGGAAGTACTTGGGCGACCAGCCCGAGAGGTCGATGTGGACCTCCGGCTTGTGCATCGCGATCGAGAGCGCCTCGTCCTGCCAGGGGAAGGAGGGGTGGGCGAGCACGATCGGCATCTCCGGGAAGTCGGCCGCCACGTCATCGACGTAGATCGGGTTCGAGTACTTGAGCCGTACGCCGCCGCCCCCGGGTAGACCTGAGCCGATCCCGCTGTGTCCGGTGTGGAAGAGGGCGGGCAGCCCCGCTTCCGCGATCACCTCGTAGAGCGGATAGGCCGAGCGGTCATTGGGGAAGAAGGCCTGTAGGTTCGGGTGGAACTTGAACCCGCGGACGTCATGCTCTGAGATCAGTCTGCGGGCCCGCTCCACCGCATCAGGCCGGGAAGGGTCAACGCTCGCGAAGGGGATCAGGACGTCGGGGTACTTCGCGGCGCCCTCGAGCACCTCCTCGTTGGGAACGGGAGGGCGGCCGGACTGCGACTCCCAGTCGACCGTGAAGACGACGGCGGCCATCCCGCGCTCGCGGTAGTAGGTGCCGACGTCGTCGATGGTCGGCGTGCCGCCGCCGTCGCGGAAATAGCGCTGGGAGGCCTCGCGGAGCTTCGGCGGTATCGGGTCATGACCCTCGGTCGAGACCTCCACATGGGTGTGGAAGTCGATCGCCCGGATCCCGTCGATGTCGATCACGCCGCGGTCCCGGCTCCGTTCAGCTCGCCGAGCCCGTCCTTCAGAACGACGTCGCCGGCACCGTCGACCGCGTCGAAGACCACCCGGCCGTCGGAGGGACGCCCCCGGATCCTCGTTGTGAGCGCATCCCCCGGCCGCATCGGCCGCGAGAAGCGCACCGCGAGCCGCCGAACTGCGGCGGGGTCGTCGACGCCGCGCGACTCGAGCACCGCTCGTCCCGCGAACGCCATCAGGCAGAGTCCGTGGACGATGATCCCGGGGAGCCCGGCCGCCTTCGCCACCTCGTCGTCGAGGTGGAAGGCGTTGTGGTCGCCGGACGCCTCCGCGTAGCGCTGGGTCTGGTCCTCGGCCACCGGATAGGTGAAGGTCGCCTCGGGCTCCGCGTCGGCGAGCTGATCGGGCATCCGATGGTCCGGCGCATCTGTGCCACCGCCGGTTCCGCCGGTGATGCCGCGATAGAACTCGGTGACGTACTGCTCGTTGAGCAGGCGGTCGTCGCCATCACGGGTCTCGGTCTTGAGGACGACGGTGGTGCCCGACTCCTTGACGTGGACGCCGACCGCCGCCGCCCGCGAGCGCAGCGTCATCCCGGACTCGATCGGCGCCGAGATCAGGATGTCCTGGTCCCCGTGCACCACCCGCGGCCGCGCCTCCTCCGGGGCGACCGCGTGCGCCGCCTCCTGGAGGGTCGTCCAGACGGGGACGATCGCGAACACCGGTGGGGCGACTCGGCCGTCCAGGGCGAGCTGCGCCACCTCGTCGGTGGCCTGCGCGTAGGAGGCGATCGCCTCCCGCGAGACGGAGATCGCCCGCCCCGGGGTCCAGCGCCCCAGCGCATCCAGGTTGAACTGCACGGTTGCTCTACTGCTCCTTATATGTAGGGGGCTTGTCTAGAGGGACTACGTCGGCCTGACCCTAGAACGGATAGGAGGCGGGCTCGGGCTGCTCGGTGATCCAGCGGACCTCGGTGAACTCCTCGACGCTGAAGGGGCCGCCGAAGCGACCGCCGTTGCCAGAGGCGCCCCGACCCCCGAACGGTGCGAGGGGATCGTCGTAGACCGTCTGATCCATGATGTGAACCAGGCCGGTGTCGAGCTTGTCCGCCACCTCTCGGCCTCGCTCGTGCGACGACGTGTAGACCGCGCCGGAGAGCCCGTACTCGGTGTCGTTGGCGATCGCGACGGCCTCGTCTTCATCCGAGAAGGTCATCACCGGCGCGACCGGCCCGAAGATCTCCTCGTTCCAAGCGCGCATGTCTCGGGTGACGTCCGCGAGCACGGTGGGCGGGAAGTAGGGCGGATCGCCCTTGCCGCCCGCTCGCAGCTCGGCACCCGCGTGGACGGCATCGTCGACGATCTCCTGGACTCGATCGAGCTGCCGGCGGTTGATGATGGGCCCGAGGGCGACCTCCTCCTTGCCGGGGTCGCCGACCGGCAGCCGTGACGCGCGCTCGGCGAGCTTCGAGATGTACTCATCCGCGATCGACTCATGGACGAGGTGGCGCCCCGAGGCCATGCAGATCTGGCCCTGGTGGAAGAAGGTCCCGAACGAGCCGCAGGAGGTGGCCTTCTCCACGTCGGCGTCGTCGAGCACGATGAAGGAGCTCTTGCCGCCCAGCTCGAGGGCGACCCGCTTCAGGTTGCCTCCGGCGAGTGCGCCGACCGCCCGGCCCGCGCGGGTGGAGCCGGTGAACGAGACCATCCGTACCTCGGCTGCTTCGCAGATCGCCTCGCCCGGCTCGACGCCGCCTGGGAGGACCTGGAAGACGTTGTCGGGCAGGCCGGCCTCCTCGAAGGCTCTGGCGAAGACGAGACCGCCGGCGATCGGGGTGTGCGGATCGCACTTCAGGAGGACGGAGTTGCCCAGGGCGAGCGCCGGGGCCACCGACCGCATCGAGAGGATCATCGGGAAGTTCCAAGGGGCGATCACCCCGACGACGCCGACCGGCAGCCGCTTCGCGATGCTGAGCCGGCCCTGCTCGTTCGGCAGCACCTCGCCGATCGGCATGGAGGTGAGCGCCGCGGCCTCTCGTAGCTCCTTCTCGGCCTCGCCGACCTCGAAGGCGGCCTTCTGCGGAACGCCGCCGCCCTCGTGGACCAGCCACCATTCGATCTCCTCGCGCGCATCCTCGAGCGCGTCGGCGGTGGCGCGAAGGATCGCGGCCCGCTCGGGCCCCGGGGTCGCGGCCCAGCCGGGCTGCGCGTCGGCCGCGAGCTTCGACGCTCGCAGCACGTCCTCTCGGGCAGCGCTGCCGACTGAGGCCAGGTGCTCGTCGGTGGCTGGGTTGTGGACCTCGAGCCGCTCCCCGGTCTGCCGCCAGCCGCCACTGAAGATCTTGCCGTCGAGGATCTCCTCGGTGATCAGGGTTCCCGTCCGGACCTCGGTCTGAGTCGCTACCTCCATCGATTTCTCTCCTCTCGTCGGCCGGGCCTTCCATTCCCGGCGCCTCGCGGTGTATCTTGCCCCACCGGGATCCTGTATGCAACAGGCGAGGAGCGGACCTTAGTCGACGCTGCGCAGCACGGGCGGATTGGACGATGAGAGGTATTTCTGCATACAAAGACTGGTCGGATGGCCGCCCCCGATAAGACCACCAAGGCGGCCGGCGCGGCCGACGGCGAGCCGACCTCGCAGACGACGCGGGCGCTGCTCAGCCTCCGCGACCTGCTGCTCAGCGGGGAGTTCCCGCCGGGGACCAGGATGTCCGAGCTGCCGCTGGTGGAGCGGCTGGGCGTCTCGCGGACTCCGCTGCGGCTCGCGCTCGCGACCCTGCAGCACGAGGGACTGCTCGAGAGTCTGGACGGCGGCGGCTATGCCGTCAGGCAATTCACTCGGGACGAGATCCACGACGCGATCGAGCTCCGAGGGGTGCTCGAGGGGACCGCGGCGCGCTTCGCCGCGGAGCGGGGGGCGACCAAGGACCAGCTCGCCCGGATGAGGCAGCTGAGCTCGGAGATGGATCCGCTGGTTCATCGCCCCGACGTCGACTCCTTCTGGCAATACGTCGAGTGCAACCGGGAGTTCCACGAGCTGCTGCTCGAGGCGGCCAACAGCCCCGTCCTCGAGCGGGCGCTGGAGCGGATCCTCGCGCTCCCCTTCGCCTCGCCGAGCGCCCTGGTCCAGGGGCAGGCCGACCTGCCCGAGTCATGGGAGATCCTGGTGATCGCTCAGGACCACCACCGCGGGCTGATCGAGGCGATCTCAAACCGCCAGGCCGCTCGCGCGGAGTCGCTGGCGCGCGAGCACGCCCGGGTCGCGATGCGGAATCTGGAGCTCGTGCTGGACAACCGTCATGTGCTTGAGCAGATCCCGGGCGCGTCGCTGATCAACCTCGCCGAGCACTCAAAGGACTGACGAAGGAGAGGAGACACCGGATGGCGAGCAACGGATACCACTGCGAGGTCGTCGGAAGCCTGCTCCGGCACGACGAGCTCAAGGAGGCGATGGAGCGAGACGAGCGCGGCGAGATGGATCCCAAGGAGCTCGAGCGCCTTCAAGCCGAGGAGGGAAAGCGCAACATCAAGCTGCAGGAGGAGGCCGGGATCGAGGTCCTCACCGACGGTGAGGTGCGGCGCCGCTTCTGGTTCGACCCGCTCACCGACAGCCTCTCCGGCTACAACCCCGAGGTGCCGGCGCCCGTGATGTTCCACGGCTCCAGTGACAAGCCGGAGGGCCCGCCGCCGAAGCTACCGGCAGTGACCGAGAAGCTCGGCATTCGTCACAACCTGCCGCTCGAGGAGTACCGCTTCGTCAGCGCGAATACCGACCGCCCCGCGAAGGCGACACTCGCTGGGATGACGTACGCCAGCGTCCTCTGGGTGCCGGGCTATTCGGACAAGGTCTACCCGGACCGCGAGGCCTACATGGACGAGGTGATCGAGCTGATGAAGCAGATCGTCGCCGAGACCGTGGAGGCCGGCTGCGACTACTTCCAGCTCGACTCGCCCCGCTACACCCACCTCGTCAGCGAGGAGGGCCAGGAGAACCTGCGCAATCTCGGCCTCGACACCGAGACCTGGCTCGGGCAGATGATCGAGCGCGACAACCAGCTGATCCGGGCCTTCCCCGACGTCACCTGGGCCGTCCACCTCTGCCGCGGAAACCACCGCTCGATGTGGTCCGTGGAGGGCGGCTACGACGCGATCGCAGAGCAGCTCTTCAGCGACCTCGAGTGCGATCGGATCTTCGCGGAGTACGACTCACCGCGGGCCGGGACCTTCGAGCCACTGCGCTTCGTCCCGGAGGAGAAGACGGTCGTGCTCGGGCTGATCACGACCAAGGAGCCCGAGCTCGAGGACGCCGGCCAGCTCAAGGGCCGGATCGAGGAGGCCTCGAAATACATCCCGCTGGAGCGGCTGGCTCTCAGTCCGCAATGCGGCTTCGCCTCCACGCTGCCCGGCAACCTGGTCACCTTCGACGACCAGCGGAAGAAGCTCGAGCTGCTCGGCAAGGTCGCGCACGAGGTGTGGGGCTGATGGGGTCGCTGCTCAGTCCCCTCGACGAAGTGCTGAAGCGCTCGGGCGCCCACATGACCGAGCGACAGGGGTGGACCGTGGCGGCCGATTTCGGTTCGCTGGCCGCCGAGATCGCTGTCAGCCGGGCCACCGCCGGACTCGCGGACGTCTCCAGCATCGGCAAGTTCGAGGTCCGGGACTCGCCGACGACGATCGCGGACATGTATCCGTCCGGCCGCGAGCTGCGCCCCGGCCGGATCATCGAAGCGACCGACGCCTGGTGGTGCGTCGTCTCCCCGGAGCTGTTGCTGGTTCTCACCCCGCCCGCCAGCAGCGAGCGGGTGCACGCCGAGCTGCTCGAGCGTGCGTACGAGGGCACGACGGTCGCGGACGTCACCTTCGACCGGGTCGCCGTCTGCCTGACTGGGCCGTTCGCGCGCGACGTGCTGTGCCGCGCCGGCGTCAGTGCCGCCAAGCCGGGCACGCTGCGAGTCGAGTCGGTCGGTGGGGTGCCCACGCTGGTTCTGCACCAGTACGACAACCAGTGGCTGCTGGTGGCCGCCGCGTCGGAAGCCGGTGGCCTGTGGAGCGCGCTCACCGAGGCGGGCTCGCCGCTCGGGCTGGCGTACGTGGGAGCCGACGCGCTGCAGCACCTGCACGCCGCTGCAAGTGCGTAGCCCGAACGGCGGCGGCCGATCGGTCGTCACCGGTACCGCCCTGATCGTGGCGGGCGTGCTGCCGGGCTTCCTGACGGCGAGCCTCGCCCCCAGGATCCGCGACGACTTCTCCTTCGGCGATTCGACCCTCGGTCTCGCGGTCGCGATCTTCTATCTGACCTGCACCGCCTTCTCGACGCCGTCGGGACACCTGGTCGAGCGGATCGGAGCCCGCCGCGGCATGCTGCTCGGCGCCGCCCTCACCGCCACGGCCTGTCTCGCTGTCGCCGCGCTGGCCCAATCGGCGGCCGCGCTGATCGCCGTGCTTCTGGTCGGGGGCCTCGGCAATGCGATCGGCGGCCCCGCCGTCAGCGCGCTGTTGCGCCGCACCGTCGACACCGGCCGCCACGGCCTGGCCTTCGGCGCGCAGCAGTCCGGCGCCTCGATCGGCGCGCTGCTCGCCGGAGTGGCGCTGCCAGCAGTGGCGATTCCCTTCGGCTGGCGCTGGGCCTACGTCGTCGCGGCCGGCCTCGCCGTGGCGGCGGTTGTCCTGGCGCCGGTGCCCGGTCCCGGGGAGCCGCCGCGTCTGGCCGCACACGCCGAGCGGGCGCACAACATCACCTCGATCCGCGCGCTCGCGGTGGCCGCGGTCCTGGCGAGCGCGGCGGGCGTCGGCTTCATCTCCTTCCTGGTCACCTACTCGGTCGACCAGGGGATCGGCGAGGGCGCCGCCGGGTTACTGCTGGGGGCGGTCAGCCTGGCCGCCACGATCAGCCGGGTCGGCCTTGGCGTGATCGCCGACCGCTCGCGCGCCGACCCTCTGCGGCTCACCGCCCTGACCCTCGCCGGGAGCGTCGCCGGCTACCTGCTGCTGATCGCCGGCGAGCCGGCGGTGATCGTGCTGGCGGCTCTGGTCGTCGGCAGCATCGGCTGGTCGTGGCCGGGGACGCTCACGCTGGCGGTCGTCTTCCGTCGGCCCGAAGCCCCGGCCTGGGCGGTGGGGGTGATGATGTCCGGCCTCTTCGCCGGGGCGGCGGGCGGCCCCCTGCTGGTCGGCCTGCTCGCCGAGCACGACCACTTCACCGCGGCCTGGTCGCTGTGCGCCGGGCTCGCCCTTGCCGCGGCCGTGACCATCGCGCTGACCCGCCGGTTCGAGCGGGCCGCGGCCGCTCCAGTGGACCTCGAGGCTCGGGGGCCAGTTGACCCGTCATCTAGGGTTGGCAACCGCCGGCGACGGAGTGAGGAGAGGGCATGGAAGGTGAGATGAGCTCGCGCACCCAGGTCGGCATCGTGGGCGCCGGTCCGGCCGGCCTGGTCCTCTCGCATCTCCTCCGGCGAGAGGGGATCGAGTGCGTGGTGCTCGAGGATCGCAGTCGCGAATACGTGGAGAAGCGGGTCCGGGCGGGCGTCCTCGAGCAGGGCACGGTCGATCTGCTCACCGAGCTCGGCCTCGCCGACAGGCTTCACCGCGAGGGTCTCGTCCACCAGGGCATCGAGCTCCGCTTCGACGGCCAGGGCCACCGGATCCCCTTCGAGGAGCTCGCCGAGGGGAGGGCGATCACGATCTACGGCCAGCAGGAGGTGGTCAAGGACCTGATCGCGGCCCGGCTGGACGCCGGCGGCCCGCTGCTCTTCGAGGTCGACGACGTCACGTTGCACGACATCGACTCGGACGAGCCGAGGATCCGTTTCACACACGAGGGGGTGGAGAAGGAGCTCCGCTGCGACGCGATCGCCGGCTGCGACGGCTTCCACGGCATCTGCCGCCCGTCGGTCCCCGAAGGGGTGCTGAGCTTCAACCAGCTCGATTACCCGTTCGCCTGGCTCGGGATCCTCGCCGAGGTCCCGCCCTCCACCGAGGAGCTGATCTACGCGCCCCATGAGCGCGGCTTCGCCCTGCACAGCCTCCGCTCACCGGACCTCAGCCGGCTCTACGTCCAGTGCGATCCCGAGGACCCCCTCGAGGCGTGGCCGGACGAGCGGGTCTGGGAGGAGCTCCACATCAGGCTGGCCCGCGACGACGGCTGGACCCTGAAGGAGGGACCGGTGATCGAGAAGGCGATCGCGCCGCTGCGCAGCTTCGTTGCCGAGCCGATGCAGTACGGGCGGCTCTATCTCGCGGGCGACGCCGTCCACATCGTGCCCGCCACCGGAGCGAAGGGGCTCAACCTGGCGGTCGCCGACGTCCAGGTGCTGGGGGAGGCCCTCGCGAGATATCTGAATGGCGGAGATGAGTCGTTGCTCGAGGGGTACTCGGACGCCTGCCTGCGCCGGGTCTGGCGGGTTCAGCACTTCAGCTGGTGGATGACCTGGATGCTGCACCGCTTCCCCGACGACGACGGCTTCACCCGGGGGTTGCGACGGGCGCAGCTCGAGTACGTCTGCTCGTCGCGAGCCGCGGCCGCAACCCTGGCGGAGAACTACGTGGGGCTGGGGCGGGTCCGGTGAGAAAACGACTACCGAGGAGCGAGCGCAGATGAGCCTGGTCGAGGAGCTCTTCGACGTGCGCGACGCGCGCGTCGTGATCACCGGGGCGGCAAGCGGCCTGGGACTCGCGATGGCGGAGGTGATGGCGGAGGCCGGGGCCCGCGTCACCCTCGCCGACCTCGAGTCGGAGAGGCTCGAGTCCGAGACCGCGAGGCTCGCGGACGCGGGTGGGCAGGTCCGCTCGTTCCAGCTGGACGTCTCCGACCGTGCCCAGGTGCAGGCCCTGATCGACGACGTCGTCTCGGAGCAGGGGGGCGTCGACGTCCTCTACGCCAACGCCGGCATCTCGCTGGAGCCGGGGATCACCGATCCGAAGGGTGGCATCGCGGCGATCGACGCCGACGACTGGAACCGCGTCCTCGGCGTCAACCTGAACGGGGTCGTCTTCTCGATGGGCGCGGCCGCGGAGGTAATGAAGAAGCAGGGGGCGGGCAAGATCGTCGTGACGTCCTCGAACGCCGGGCTCAAGGTCGAGCCTCTGGTCGGCTACTCCTACGCCGCCACCAAGGCCGCGGTGATCCACGTCGTTCGCCAGGCGGCCGTGGAGCTCGCGCCTCACGGTGTGAACGTCAACGCGATCGCCCCCGGCCCGTTTCGCACCAGGATCGGCGGCGGGGATTTCCCCGATGAGCGGATCGAGAAGATCTGGGCCGAGCTGATCCCGCTCGGCAGGATGGCGGAGACCGACGAGCTCAAGGGGCTCGTGCTGATGCTGGGGTCGCCGGCGGCGAGCTTCATCACCGGCGCGGTCGTCCTGATCGACGGCGCGGCGATGCCGTCGTCGTTCAGGGAGTCGATCAGCCTCGGCTAGGCGACGTTTGACTAATTGACCAAATCCTCTAGGTTGTTGCCGTGCTCGCTGCTGTGACTCGGGGAATCAGGCAGATGGAGGTCCTCGATTTGCCCGAGCCGCAGCCGCCCGGCCCTGGCGAGGTGATCGTGCACCCCGACG
>DATFPJ010000220.1:0-5029 GCA_035264865.1 Solirubrobacterales bacterium | reverse complement strand
AGCAGCCGGACGCGGAGGCGGTGCTCGGCCGGATCACTCCGACCCTCGACTACGCCGATCTCGCCGGCTGCGACCTGGTGATCGAGGCGATCACGGAGGACCTCGACCGCAAGCTCGAGATGTGGGGTGAGGTCGACGGCCTGGTCAAGGACGACGCGTACCTCGCGACCAACACCTCCTCGCTGTCCGTCGCCACACAGGCCGAGGCCACCAAGCGGCCCGAGCGGATGATCGGCCTCCATTTCTTCAATCCGCCCCAGGTGATGCCGCTGCTCGAGGTGGTGCGAGCCGAGAAGTCGGCCGATGAAGCGGTCGACCTCGGATTCGAGATCGGGGAGAAGCTCGGCAAGACGACCGTGGCCGCGAAGGACAACCGCGGCTTCATCGTCAACCGGCTGCTCGTTCCCTACATGCTCGACGCGATCCGCGCCCACGAGCATGGCGTCGGATCGATCAAGGACATCGACACCGGGATGATGGCCGGCGCCAGCCACCCGATGGGCCCGCTGACGCTCGCCGACTTCGTCGGGCTCGACACCCTGGCGGCGATCGCCGATGTGATGGTCGACGCCTACGGCGAGGAGCGCTTCGCCGCGCCGGAGACGCTTCGCAAGATGGTTGATGCCGGGCACTTCGGGAGGAAGTCCGGCAAGGGGTTCTACGATTACTCCGGCGATCAACCGGTCCCGGTGGATTCCGGGAGCTAGGCCAAGCAAGGAGGTCTCAGGTATGGGAGTCGACGAGACGAGCCTCGACCGGATCAGGAACGCCACCTTTCCCACCGCTCGCCGGGGATACGACAAGCATGAGGTGGAGAAGTTCCTCGCCCGTCTCGCCGACTGGCTGGAAACTGGCGCCGGGGACGAGTCCCGGTCCGACGTCGTGAAGCGTGAGCTCGAGAGGGTCGGCGAGAGGACGGGCGCGATCCTGGCGCAGGCCGAGGAGAGCGCCCAGCAGATCCGCGCCGAGGCCGAGGACGAGGCACGGGGGACCGTCAACATGGCGAACATGGAGGCGGCGGAGACCCGCAGCGCAACGGAGGAGTACGCCAACGAGGCTCGGGCATCGGCCGATGCGTACGCCCGGCGCGCCAAGGAGGAGGCTGAGCAGGAAGCTCGCGAGACGATCGAGGCCGCCGAGGCCCAGGCACGACGAATCGTGGAGGACGGCGCGCAGCGGCGCGAGGACATCGAGGCTGTGATCGGGGACCTGCTCCGGCGCCGCGACGAGGTCCTGGCCGACACCGAGGAGCTCAGCGCGAAGTTGACCGCCGCAGTCGCGCAGCATCGCCCCGGCCAGGCCGGTGACGCATTCGAGAAGTCCGAGGAGCTCGACCCCCTGGCCCGCGAGGGGATCGAGGACGAGGACGATCCCGATCAGACGGCCCAGGTCGAGGCACGCCCGGAGATGGTCGACGTCGAGCCGGAGCGGGAGGCGCTCGATGGCGAGCCGAGGTCGGATGTGATCGACGCGGAGCCGAAGCGCGACTCCACTGACGAGCCGACGGAAGAGCACCCGGGACCCGATCAGGAAGCCGACGTCAGAACCAGTTGAGGAAGTCGTGACCGACGTCAGGGCGGCCCTCGACGCCGCGCTCGAGGGGGGCCCGGAGCGCCATCGCAAGAAGGTCGCCGAGCAGCAGAAGCTGCCTGTGCGCGAGCGCGTCGCGCGGCTGCTCGACCCCGGCTCGCTCTCCGAGGAGGGCCTGCTGGCCAACTGGGAGCAGGAAGGGCTCGGCGCCGACGGCGTGGTCACCGGCATGGGAACCATCGGCGGCCGTCCCGTCGCCCTGATGGCGAACGATCCTGCGGTCAAGGCGGGGTCCTGGGGGCCGAAGACTGTCGAGAAGATCCTGCGGATCCAAGAGCGGGCGCTGGCCCACCAAGTGCCGATCATCTACCTGGTCGACTCGGCCGGCGCGAGGATCACCGACCAGGTCAGGATGTTCCCGGGGAGGCGCGGCGCGGGGCGGATCTTCCACACGCAGGTGCGGCTCTCCGGTCAGGTGCCACAGGTCTGCCTCCTGTTCGGGCCGAGCGCGGCCGGCGGCGCCTACATCCCCGCCTTCTGCGACGTGGTGATCATGCGCGACGGCAACGCGTCGATGTACCTCGGATCACCGCGGATGGCCGAGATGGTGATCGGAGAGAAGGTGACGCTCGAGGAGATGGGTGGAGCCCGCATGCACACCTCCGTCTCGGGCTGCGGCCACTTCCTCAGCCCGACCGACGAGGACGCGATCGACCTCGCCCGCCGCTACCTCTCCTACATGCCGGCCAACTGGCGCGAGGATGCGCCGGCGGCCCCGCCCGCTGATCCGGAGGAGAGCCCGGCGGTGTCCGAGATCGTCCCGGACAACGAGAAGGACCCGTTCGACGTCAAGCACCTGATCCGGGCTTTCGTCGACGCCGACTCGTTTCTCGAGGTCCATGAGCGCTGGGCCAAGGAGGCGGTGGTCGGCTACGCGCGACTCGACGGCCGCGTGATCGGGATCGTCGCCAACCAGCCGAAGGTCAAGGGCGGTGTGCTGTTCGTCGACTCGGCCGACAAGGCTGCGCGGTTCATCATGAACTGCAACGCCTTCAACGTGCCGCTGCTCTTCCTGGCGGACGTGCCGGGGTTCATGATCGGCAAGGAGGTCGAGCGGCAGGGAATCATCCGGCACGGCGCGAAGATGATCAGCGCCGTCTCGGAGGCGACCGTCCCGAAGATCTCCGTGATCGTGCGGAAGGCCTACGGCGCGGGGCTCTACGCGATGGCGGGCTCGGCGTTCGAGCCGGATTCGTGCCTCGCCTTTCCGCAGGCGCAGATCGCGGTAATGGGTCCGGAAGCGGCCGTCAACGCGGTCTTCTTCAACCAGATCCGGGAGATCGAGGACCCGGCCGAGCGGGAGCGGTTCGTCAATCAGAAGCGCGAGGAGTACGCGGAGGACATCGACATCCTCCACCTCGCGTCGGAGCTGGTGGTCGATGCGGTGATCGAGCCCGACCGACTGCGGGCGGAGCTAGTTCAGCGGTTCGCGCTCGCCGCGAGCAAGGATCGTCGTTTCGCGGACCGGCGCAACCCAGTCACGCCCGCCTAGGCGGCGACCGGTGAACGGTACGAGCGAGTCGCTCTCGGTGTCCCAGAGCTTCAGTCGGAATGCCTCGACGCTCGTACGCGGGGTGATGACGGGAGTCCGCCGGAACATCGGGTGGGACTCGTGCGCAGCGCGCAGGTTGTAGTTCGGGATCTTCGCGCTCAGGTGGTGGACGTGGTGGTAGTTGGCGTTGCCGACCGCCCAGGCGAGCGGGCGCGGTAGCCGGAGATACGAGCTGCCCTGAAGCGCGGCGAGCTCGAACTGCCACTCGTCTGCCGCCCGGTAGTAGGTGTCCTCGTACTGGTGCTGGACGTAGAGCATCCAGGCGGCGATGGCTCCGCCGGCGACCAGCGTGGTGCCCTGGATCACCAGGAAGGTCTCGAGGCCGACGAGGCGGCTCCAGACGAGCACCCAGGCGGCGAGCGCGAGGTTGGTCGCGACGACGCTGAAGAGGATCTTCGGCGTCATGCCACGCCGCGGGAACCGGCGCTCGAACAGGAAGACGAGGCTCGGGCCGACCAGCAGCAGGAGGAGAGGATTCCGGTAGAGGCGGTATCCGAACCGTCGCAGGCGCGAGGCCCGCTCGTACTCGGCGACGGTCAGCGTGTTGATCTCGCCGATGCCCCGGTGCTCGAGGTCCCCGGTGTGCGCGTGGTGGATGGCGTGCTGACGCTGCCACCAGCGGTAGGGCGTGAACAGCAGGTAGCCGAGCAGGTGACCCCAGCGGCTGTTGGCGCGACGCGATTCGAACAGCGAATTGTGGGTCAGGTCGTGGAAGAGGGAGTACATGCGCGTGAGGAAGACGGTCGCGAGCAGGCCGAGCGCGATCGCGACCGGAGCGCCTGGGTCGATGAGGGCCGCGACGATCCAGACCGCCAGGTACGGCACGACGACGCTCGCGATCTGCCCCTGGCTGCGCCGGCGGTCAACCGCCAGGTAAGGGGCGAGGTCCTGCTTCCAGCTGGCCCGGGACGGGATCTGCGCGGAGTTCACGGAAACTCACTACGCAGCCCCGTCGGGCCCGGATCATCGGATCAGCGCGAGAGGGAGGCCGCGAGCTCGGTGAAGTAGTCGAGCGAGTTCGGATTGGCCAGCGAGTCTCGGCTGGCGGCCTTCTCCGGCGGCTCGCCCATCAGGATCCGCTTGACGGGGACCTCGAGCGCCTTACCGCTCAAAGTCCGGGGGACCTCAGCGATCTGGAAGATCTCGTTCGGGACGTGCCTCGGCGAGCACTGCTCGCGGATCCGGCGCTTGATCTCGGAGCGCAGGTCGTCCGTGAGCTCGGCTCCCTCGCGGAGCACGACGAAGAGCGGCATCCAGCCCTCGGTGCCGGCCCTGGGGACGTCGACCACAAGGGCGTCGAGGACCTCCGGCACAGCCGAGACGGCGCGGTAGATCTCGCTGGTGCCCATCCGGATGCCGCCGCGGTTGATGGTCGAGTCGGAGCGCCCGTAGATGATCGCGGTGCCGCGCGAGGTGATCTCGATCCAGTCCCCGTGACGCCAGACGCCCGGGTACATCTCGAAGTAGCTAGCGCGGTAGCGGGAGCCGTCCTCGTCGCCCCAGAAGAACACAGGCATCGAGGGCATCGGCTCCGTGATCACGAGCTCGCCGACCTGGTCGATGACCGAGTTGCCGCCCTCGTCGTAGGCCTCGACCTTGGCGCCGAGGGCGCGCGCCTGGAGCTCGCCGCGGTAGACCGGCAACAGCGGCACCCCGCCGACGAACGCGGTGCACAGATCGGTGCCGCCGCTGGTCGAGAAGAGCCAGGTGTCGGCGCCGACGTGCCTGTAGACCCACTCGAAGCCCTCGGGCGCGAGGGGCGACCCAGTCGAGCCGACCGAGCGCAGGCTCTCGAGGTCGCGGCCGCCCCCGGGCTCGACACCGTCCTTCATGCATGCGGCGATGTACGCCGCGCTGGTGCCGAAGCAGGTCATCCCGGTCTGCTCG
>DATFPJ010000219.1:0-9129 GCA_035264865.1 Solirubrobacterales bacterium | reverse complement strand
CGACCTCCGTCGCGATCTTCTTCTTCGACTCCGAAGAGGACATGCGCAGGGCCGACGAGGCGCTCAACGCGATGGACAGTGGGGAGACACCGGGCACGCGCGCATCGGTCGATCAGGGCGAAGTGAAGATGAGCTTCGACGCGTAGCTAGCCGCCGGGATCGGCGACCCGACGCCGCGAGCGGCCGGGGAAGCGGTTGGCCAGCCGGCTCACCGGCTCCAGGGTCTCCTCCAGCTCCTCGACCGTTTCCCCCAGCTGCTCGACCGAGCTCACCATCCGCTCCATCAACTCGACGATCCGGTCGAGCCGCTCGTCGATCGAGTCGAGGTGCTTGGCGTGGACCTCGATCTGGCTGGTGTCGCTGGACATCGTGCGGACGTTCTCGATCAACCCGGAGATCCCGCCGCGCAGATCGAGCAGTCCGTCGAAGCTGACCAGCCGCGCCACTAGTCGCGCACGCTTTCGAGCAGGCTGGCGGCGAATTTGGTGATCCGCTCGCGGGAGTAGCGCTGGGGATCATCGAGGTGCATCCGAGCGCCCGTCTCCGCCAGCACGATGATCGTCTGGACCAAGAGCTCGACGTCGGAGATCGGCACCTCGAGGCGCTGCACCCCCCAGCGCACGATCGAGGCGAGCTGCTTGGCAACAGCGGTGCGGTCTCGTTCGACGTGCTTGCGGACGATCCCCGGCTGCGCCTCAATCGGCATCAGGGAGAGCCGCCAGGCATCGGGGCGAGTCTCGACCGCGCGCAGGAACGCGTCGAGGCCGTCGACCAGCACCCGGGCCGGGTCGGCGTCCTCGGCCGGCACCGGCATCAGCTCGGCGAGCTGGTTGAGCGCCCGCTCCTCCTCGCGCTCGAGCAGCGCCTCGAGCAGGTCGGCGAGCGCGCCGAACAGGTCGTAGACCACCGGTTTGGTCACCCCTGCCCTCCGCGCGATCCCCTCCATCGAGACCGACTCGTAGCCCTTTTCGGCGATCAGGGCGAGCGTCGCATCGAGCAGCTGCTCACGGCGCTCCTCCGGCGGCATCCGGGGGGCGTAGCGGCGTGGCTTCGCTGAGCTCCTCGCCATTTCCTACGGAACCGTAGTTGGTCAGACGGCGGACTGGGCGGCCGCGGCGAGGCGGCCCAGCTCGCGCCCGAGGGTCTCGGGCGTCCAGCGGTCGCGGCCCGCGAGCAGCAGGCGCGCGCCGGACTCCGCTAGTCCCGCAATCGCGTTGCCGAGCAGCCGGGCCGTCGCGTCCGCGCGCCGCGGACGCTTGCCGTTCCGCTCGCGCAGCCAGCGGCGGGCGAGCCTCGAGAGGGCCTCCACCTGCGCCTCGCGTCCCCGCTGGATGCGGCGGGCAACGGCGGTGTGGCCGCCTCCCTCCCCCAGGAAGATCAGCTTGTAGACCTCCGGCGAGGCGGCCACGGCGCGGAGGAAGCCGGTGAACCCCTCGATCAGCGTCTCCTCGGGGTCGCTCAGGTCAGCGCCCTCGAAGGCTGACTGGATCTCTCGCAGGATCCGGTCCTCCTCGCGGCGCAGGAGCTCCCTGAAGAGCTCGTCCTTGCTGGCGAAGCAGGCGTAGACGACGGGCTTGGTCACGCCCGCCGCGTCGGCGACCGCCGCCATCGAGGCCCCGTCATAGCCGCGCTGGAGGAAGAGGTCGAGGGCCGCGTCGAGCACCTGGGGGCGCCGGCGCTGCGGCCCGAGGTGGGCTGCACGCTTGCGCTGGTGGTTCGCCTTGTGTGACGAGGTGCTCGTTTCCACGATCCTACTCAGGGTAGCATTTTGCTACTCTCGGTAGGAAATTTCGACCCACCGCCCGCCGACGGCGCACCGGACAAAGGAGAGGCAGACAGATGGCGACAGAAGAGAAGACCCAGGCCCATATCGACCGGGTCGCCTCCGACGGCGCACCCTCGCCCCCCGGTGAGGTCGAAGGACAGATCTCCGAGCAGCTCGGGATCGAGATCGGCGACACCCCCTTCTCCCTCGAGCTCTCCCAGGACCAGCAGGACATCCGGGACTGGGCCCACGGCTTCGCCGAGCAGACGGTCCGCCCGGCCGCGCACGAGTGGGACGAGAAGGAGGAGTTCCCCTGGCCCGTGGTGCAGGAGGCGGCGAAGATCGGTCTCTACGGGTTCGAGGCGATCGCGCAGTTCTGGGCCGATCCCTCCGGGCTCACCTTCCCGCTGGTCAACGAGGAGCTCTTCTGGGGCGACGCCGGCATCGGGATGTCGATCTTCGGCACGACCCTTGCGGTCGCCGGGATCTACGGCTCCGGAACGCCGGAGCAGATGGTCGAGTGGGTGCCGCAGTGCTTCGGGACGCCGGATGACGTCAAGGTCGGGGCGTTCTGCGCCTCCGAGCCCGATGCGGGATCTGACGTGTCGGGCTACCGCACCACCGCCAAGTACGACGAGGCCAAGGACGAGTGGGTCATCAACGGCCAGAAGGCGTGGGCCACGAATGGCGGCATCGCCAACGTCCACGTCGTTATCGCCTCCGTCGATCGCGACCTCGGCTCGCGCGGCCACGCGGCCTTCGTCATCCCGCCCGGCACGAAGGGCTGCGAGCAGGGCGCCAAGGTGAAGAAGCACGGCATCCGCGCCTCGCACACCGCCGACGTCCACCTCGACGACTGCCGCGTCCCCGGCTCCTGCCTGCTCGGCGGCAAGGAGAAGCTCGACGAGCGGCTCGCCCGCGCTCGCGAGGGCAAGAGCTCCAAGGGCCAGGCTGCGATGCGGACCTTCGAGCTCTCCCGCCCGACGGTCGGCGCTCAGGCGATCGGCATCGCGCGCGCGGCCTACGAGTACGCGCTCGACTACGCCAAGGAGCGAGAGGCCTTCGGCCGCAAGATCATCGAGAACCAGGCGATCGCCTTTGCTCTCGCCGACATGAAGATGGAGATCGACGCCGCCAGGCTGCTGGTCCACCGCGCCGCCTGGATGGGCAAGGCCGGCAAGGACTTCGAGAACGCCGAGGGCTCGATGTCGAAGCTGAAGGCCGGTGAGGTCGCCGTCTGGGCGACCGAGCGGGCGATCCAGATCCTGGGCGGCAACGGGTACAGCCGCGAGTTCCCGGTCGAGCGGATGCACCGCGACGCCAAGATCTGGACCATCTTCGAGGGCACCTCGGAGATCCAGCGGCTCGTCATCTCACGCGCCATTTCCGGCGTTCACATCCAGTAGTCCACGCTGAATTTGAGGCAGATCCCAATGGTTGGATCAAAACGTGCGCAAGCGGGTAAGGCGAAGAGCGAGATGGAGGAGGCGCCAGTGAGTGCTGCGGCATCAACGGCGGCCACAGACAGCGCCGTCGCATCATTCGCCCCCTACGACGAGGTCGAGCTCCACGGCCATCGGGTCGGCTACCGCAAGGCCGGTGACGGCGACCAGGTGCTGGTGCTGCTGCACGGAATCACCTCGACCTCGGAGTGCTGGCGCGAGGTCATGCCAAAGCTCGCTGAGCGCTACACCGTGATCGCGCCGGACATGATCGGCCACGGCCGCTCGGCCAAACCCCGCGGCGACTACTCCCTCGGCGCTTACGCGGCCGGCGTCCGCGACCTGCTCGCCGTGCTGGGCTTCGAGCGCGGGAGCGTGGTCGGGCACTCCTTCGGCGGTGGCATCGCGATGCAGTTCTCCTACCTCTTTCCGGAGTACGTCGAGCGGATGGGGCTGATCGCCTCCGGCGGCCTTGGGCGGGAGGTCCATCCCCTGCTCCGCGCTGCGACCCTGCCGGGGTCGGAGTGGGTGCTGCCCCTGATCGCGCGCGAATTCCCGGTCCGGGCCGGCGGAGCGGTTGCCGCGGCCGCGGCCAAGCTGGGCATCGAGGCCGGACCCGATCTCGCGGAGTTCGCTCGCGGCTACGCGTCACTCACGCAGGAGGGCGCATCAGACGCTTTCATCCACACCATGCGCTCCGTGATCGATCACGAAGGTCAGCGCGTTTCGGCCCTCGACCGCCTCTACCTCGCGGACCAGATGCCGACTCTGATCGTCTGGGGCGACTCAGACCCGGTGATCCCGGTCGCCCACGGCCGCCGTGCTCACGAGATCGTGGCGCACAGCCGCTACGTCGAGATTCCGGGCGCGGGACACTGGCCGATGCTCGATGACCCGAACCGGATCGTCGCCGAGCTGACCGACTTCATGGAGGGAACCGAGCCCTTCGAGTGGTCCCTGGAGAACGTGCGCGACCGACTGCGGCGCGGGCCGGACCCCGCGCCGGAACTGACCGCGGCTGGAGCCGGCTAGAGGAGAGGAACGATGTTGCCATTCACCTTGCTCGGGGCGAGCAGCAGCCAACCACCGGCGGAAGGAGCGGCGACCAGCGACGTGATCTACGCCACCGCCGGCGCAGTGGTGCTCACGATCCTGCTGCTCGGCCCAATCCTTCTTTACAAGCGCGGCCGCTTCCCCTTCCTCGGCAAGCTCGCCGACCTGGCCGAGTGGGAGACGATGCTCCCCGGCTGGGCGGCCCTGCCCGGGACCTTCCTCGGCGTCGCACTGCTGATCGCGGTCTTCGGCATGTACTGGGACATCTCCCTGCACATCGACGACGGCCGCGACCCGGGCCCGCTTGCCAACCCCGCCCACTACTTCATCCTCGCCGGGCTCTTCGGCGTATTTGTGGCCGGCGTGCTCGGCCTCGCGCTGCCGAAGGGCCCGACCCGCACCTCCTTTCGGATCGCCCCCGGCTGGTATGCGCCGATCGGCGCGCTGATGATCGCGATCTGCGGGGCGAGCTCGCTGTCGGCCTTCCCGCTCGACGACATCTGGCACCGGATCTTCGGCCAGGACGTCACCCTCTGGGGACCGACCCACTTGATGCTGATCGGCGGCGCCTCGCTCTCGGTGCTCGGCGCGTGGGCCCTGCACGCCGAGGGGGACGAGGAAAGGCGGGCAGCGAACCGGCCGCTTCCGAACTGGACTCGATTCCGCGAGATCGTCCTCGCCGGCGCCTTCCTGGTCGCCCTCTCCACCTTCCAAGCCGAGTTCGACTTCGGCGTTCCCCAGTTCGCGCTCGAGCTGCAGCCGGCTCTGATCATGCTGGCGGCCGCGATCGGGCTGGTCACCGCGCGAGTCCGCTTCGGGCCCGGCGGAGCGCTTGCAGCGCTCGCGATCTACATCGCGATCCGCGGTCTGCTCACCCTCCTGATCGGGCCGCTGTTCGGCGAGATCACCCCCCACTTCCCGCCCTACGTCGTCGAGGCGCTGCTGGTCGAGGGCGTCGCGCTGCTCTACCTGCGCGGTGAGTCCGCGGCCGAGCGGCCGATCACCTTCGGCACCCTCTCAGGCCTCGCGATCGGCACGATCGGTCTCGCGGCCGAATGGGGCTGGTCGCACGTCTGGGTGGTCAACCCGTGGCCCGGTTCGCTCTTCCCCGAGGCCGCGATCACCGGCCTGATCATGGCCCTCGCGGGCGGCGTGATCGGCGGCTTCATCGGCCGCTGCTTGACCCCGGCCGTTCCCCGGCGGGAGCGGATCCCGCGCGCGGCTCTGCCCGTGGCGGCGGTGGCCGCGGTGGGCGCTGTCGCCTTCTGGATCCCGGTGAGCGCGGGCCCCGGCGTCCGCACCACCTTCGACCTGCACGTCCAGAACTCCCCCGATGGACGGGTCGCCACCGGCACCGTCCAGCTCGATCCACCGAATGCGGGCGACGGCGCCTATTGGTTGAACGTCACCAGCTGGCAGGGCAAATCCGAGTCCGCTCAAATCGACACGCTCGATGAGATCGGGCAGGGCCGCTACCGGATCACCGAGCCGATCCATGTCGACGGCACCTGGAAGACGACCCTGCGTCTACATAAGGGTCGCGAGCTCGCCGGCCTGCCGATCTTCCTGCCCGCCGATTCGGCGATCCCGGTATCCGAGGTGCCGGTCGTCGAGCACGGCACCCGCACCTTCGTCCTCGACCACAAGAACCTGCAGCGCGAGCAGAAGCCCGACGTCCCGGGCTGGCTCACCCTGGTCGCCTACCTCGGCGTCGGCGGGATCTCCTTCTGCCTGATCCTCGTGGTCGGCTGGGGCCTGGCGCGCCTGGACCGCTACGGCGGTGGCCCGCCGGACGAGTCGGCCGAGCCCTCGGGAGTCGGCCCGGCGAAGCAGGTGGACGAGGGGCCGAAGCCCGGCACCCGGCCCGCGACGGCCTGATGGGACTGCGCAGCCAGATCGCCGGCAGCCTGCGCGGGCTCGCGAACGGCAGCGGGATCGCGGGGATGGTCACCGGCCGGATCCCGAAGGCCGACCTCGACGACCGCGATCCCGACTACCTGCGCGAGCAGCTCCCCGGCCTCTGGGTGCTCGCCTCCTTCTACTTCCGAGCCGACGTGCGCGGGCTCGACCGGATCCCGGCAGAGGGCCCGGTGCTGCTCGTCGGCAACCACTCCGGCGGCAACGTCACCCCCGACACGATGGTCTTTGTCCTCGCCTTCGTCGCCCACTTCGGAGCCGAGCGTCGCCTTCACCCCCTCGTCCACAACCTGGTCCTCGCCCTGCCCCTGCCCTGGAACCTGCGCAAGGCGGGCTGCGTCGCCGCCTCGCCCGAGAACGCGGCGCTTGCCCTGCAGCGCGGCGCGGCGGTGCTGGTCTATCCCGGCGGTGACTGGGAGGTCCATCGCCCCTCCTGGGAGGAGACGAAGATCGACTTCGCCGGCCGCCGGGGCTTCGTCAAGACCGCGCTTGAGAACGACGCGCCGATCGTCCCCCTGGTCTCCATGGGCGGCCAGGAGACCGCCGTCTTCCTGACGCGCGGCGAGCGGCTGGCGCAGGCGCTGCGGCTCGACAAGCTCTTTCGCCTCAAGGTGCTGCCGATCAACCTCTCGATCCCCTGGGGGCTAAACGTCGGTGACATGCTCGGACACTGGCCGTTGCCCGCGAAGATCACGATCGAGGCCATGGAGCCGATCAACCTGCGGGAGCGCTTCGGGAAGAACCCGGACGTCGACGAGGTCTATGAGCACGTCACCGGCGTCATGCAGGAGAAGCTCGACGAGCTCGCCGCCGAGCGGCGGCTGCCGCTGATCGGCTGATCGGAGCCTCGGATGAGGGTCGAGGAGAGCATCCGGATCGCCGCCCCCCGCGAGGAGGTCTGGCCGTTCATCTCGCAGCCCGGGTGCTACTCGCAATTCATGGTCAACTCGACCTGGTCGCCGGTGGAGGGAGAGCCGACCTCCGGGCTGCGAGCCCGCTGGAACACCGAGATCGGGGTCGGATCGATCAACCTCAGCAGCTTGGTCGAGTTCGTCGAGTGGGACCCGCCGCATGAGATCGCCTGGGTCAACATCACCGGGATCGACCAGCGCGGGCGCTGGATCCTCCGGGACTGCCACCCGCACACCGAGGCGACCCTGCGGGTGAGCTTCCAGGCTCCGGGCGGGGTGCTGGCGCTGGTCGCGAGCCAGCTCGGCAAGCCGCTGATCCACCGAGACCTGCGCCGCTCGCTCGAGGCGCTCAGAGAGGCGGTCCGAAAGGGCCCGATCGATGACGTGGCGGCGGCATGACTTTCCTGCTTCTCGCCCACGCCGGGCACGTGCTCGCCGACGCGGCGATCTTCCTGGTCCCCGTCGGGTCCGTGGTGCTGACGATCTTCGCCCTGAACCGCTGGGGGCCGAAGGACCGCTAGCCCGCTCCGAGCTCGGTGTCGTCGTCGGGGTCTTCGGTGGGCTGGATCTGGAAGTCCTCGGAGCTCCAGTCGCTCATGTCGCCGTCCAGGGCGACCGCCTCGTAGCCCGCGTCGGCCAGCTTCGACGCCGCCTCCTTGGCCTGCTTCGAGCTCTCGCCGACCACGATCAGCCGGACGCCCTCATTGGGCTTCTTCGATCCGGCCTCAGGGTCCGCGTCCGGGAGGTGAATGGCCCCGGGAATGTGTCCCTCGCTCCACTTCTCCTCTGAGCGGACGTCGACCGCGACGGCCTCGCGCGTAGCGATCTCGCGCCGTGCTTGCTCGACGTCCACCGTTTCCTTCCCCTCGGCCATGTCCGTGGCGTACCCGATTCACCCAAGGCCAATCCGCCGGTTGCGGCCGGGCGTAGCATGAAGCGATGGCCACAGCGCCGAGGCTGGACCCCGAAGGGGTGGCGGAGCTCGGTTCGAGGCTAGAGGAGAACATCGCCCGAGCCGTGAAGGCCCCCGACCACGTGGTGCGGGACCTGATCGTCGCGCTGCTCGCCGAGGGGCATGTGCTGATCGAGGACGCGCCCGGCGTGGGCAAGACGGCTCTCGCCCGCGCGCTGGCCCGCTCTCTCGAGGCCGAGTACGCCCGGGTTCAGTGCACCTCCGATCTCCTCCCCGCCGACCTCGTCGGCACAAACGTCTTCAACCAGCGCGAGTCGCGCTTCGAGTTCCACCCCGGTCCGGTGTTTGCGAACGTCGTCCTGGTCGACGAGATCAACCGGGCCTCGCCCAAGACCCAGTCGGGGCTGCTCGAATGCATGCAGGAGCGCCAGATCACGATCGATGGCCACCCGCACGAGCTGGCGCGGCCGTTCCTGGTCCTCGCGACGCAGAACCCCGCGGAGTACGAGGGCACCTATCCACTGCCGGAGGCCGAGCTCGACCGGTTCATGGTCCGCGTCACGCTTGGCTATCCCGCGCCCCATGCCGAGGCCGCGATGCTCGCCGAGCACGCCGACGCCGACCCGGTCGAGGAGCTCTCGCCGATCGCCGACGTGACCTCGGTGCGAGCCGCCCAGGCCGCACTCGGCGGGATCGAGGGCTCGGAGGCGCTGCGGCGCTATGTGGTCGCGATCTGCGAGGCGACTCGCGCCGACGAGCGCGTTGACCTCGGCGCAAGCCCGCGCGCGGGCCTGATGCTGTTCCGGGCCGCGAAGGCGATGGCGGCCCTCGAGGGGCGCGATCACGCCCTCCCGGACGACGTCCAGGCGCTCGCCGGCGCCGTGCTGGGGCACAGGCTGGTCCTCGCACCCGACGCGATCACGCCCGAGGGGCCGGCCGCGGTGGTGCGCGAGGCGCTCGCGAGCGTCCCCGCCCTGTAGGTGGGCGGGCCGATGGGCGCGCGTGGTACGGCGTCTCTGGGCGCCGCGCTGATCGCTGCGGGCGCGGCCTTCGGAACGCCGTCGCTGTACGTCCCCGGCTTTGCCCTCACCGGCATCGTGCTGATTGCGATTGCATGGGTCCGGGTCG
>DATFPJ010000218.1:0-16517 GCA_035264865.1 Solirubrobacterales bacterium | reverse complement strand
AGCGGTGAGAGCGGCGGGCTCCAGGCACGTCAGCTCGCTGTCGCGGTCCGCCGACTCGCCGCCGAATAGAACCGCGAGGGCCTGAGCGGGCTGATAGCCGGCTTCGCCACCAGATCGCGGCGACAAGCGGCCACCGCCCGCGAGTCGCTTCGGACTTCGCCCTTCGCTCCCCAAGTGGAGCGGCCTGGTCGCCGCTACGCGTTTGCCTGCGAGAGCAGGAAGAGCCCGAAGCAGGTGAACGCGACCATCACGCCGAGCATGAAGTACTGCGACCGGGTGGCGTCGCGGACGTTGTCGTACACCGCCAACGCCCGGTCGTGAGCGAGGGTCAGCGCCACGACGTGGCCGATCACCAGCGCCGCGACCTGGACGTACCAGACGGTGTTCGAGCTGACGATCCCGTAGTCGATCCCGCCGCCGGCGGTCCCGAAGAGGTCCGAGCCGCGTCCCAGCGGATCCGAGAGGATGTAGGTGAACTGCGCCTGCTCCTGATAGAGGAAGGCGCTGAAGTAGTGGGCGACGATGTAGGCGAGCGCGATCGGGATCAGGGTGTGCGCGAAGGAGCGCGCGAGCTTCGCCGCCGAGGGCGACTCACCCCGAGTGTGCATTCCCGCCATGCCCTTGATCCCGAGCAGGTAGAGGCCGGAGACGACCGCAAGCACGACCAGAAGCCAGATCGTGTTGGCGATGCGGAAGGAGTCGGGCAGGCTGAAGCCGATGTCGTTGATGCGCTCGAAGGTCCAGGTGATGGCCCCGGAGAGCACGCCCTCCTGGGCGCCGTCGAAGCTGGTCACCGCGATCGAGACGAGCACCAGCGCCGCCGCCCCGGGGACCGCAGCCCACTGCGGCGCCCCCGACAGGAACTTGCGGCGGCCAAGGCCGCGGTCCCGGGCCTCGAGCGGGCCGAGCTGGGAGAACATCCCGAAGTAGGCATTGAAGGCCTCCCCGCGCCCGGTCCACTCCTCCACTCCGAAGAGAGCCATGCACGCGAAGGTGGCCAGGCTGTAGACCACCGTCCCGATGGCCACGTCATGCGGGCTTGGTGCGGCGCCGCCGCCCGCGATCAGCTCCAGCCAGACGAAGAGCAGGACGCCAAGAACCGCCGGCCACCGGCCGAGCCACCCCGGGTATGAGAGCGGCGCCGGCGCGGACTGTCCAGCGATCAGCCGAAATCCTCCCGAGACCGCGCGGCCGATCGCCCGCCACGGGTTGAAGGCCCGGAAGACGTCACCGAGCAGGACACTGACCAGGACCATCCCCAGCCAGAAGGTGTAGAAGACGAAGATGATCGAGAAGCTCTGGGTCGGGTCCTCGATCCCCCGGAACCCGGCGTAGAGGACCAGGACGAGCAGGCCGACGCCGATCAGCCCGCAGAGCACCTGGGTGACCGGGTTGAGAATCGCTCCCGAGACCCACCCCGGCAGCGCCCGCCAGTCCTCTCGCTGCAGCCGCGTCTTCGTCCATGCGACCGACAGCAGCGCGAAGGAGATGATCAGGACCAGCGAGGCACCCCACGCGAACAGCCATGCCGGAACCGGCAGGTCCTTGCGGCCGACCAGGGCGTGCGCCGAGGCCAGGTCCGGGAAGAGCAGCGCCGCGATCAGCCCCGCCGCCGCCGCGAGTGCGACGAGGCTCCGCGCTCGGCGCGATCCAGACGCGCCGGTCACGGGTTGACGCGCAGCTCGGCGATCGCGCCCTCGCTGTGGTCGAGTCGATGTACCTCGATCTCGAAAACGCCGTCGAGCCTGGCCGGGAACGAGAAGGTCACCGGGCTCGTCTCCGCGCGCTTCTCGATCTCGTAGCCATGGACGTGGATCGTCTCCTCGGGCTTCGCCAGGTTCACCCGGAGGCGAACCTCGTCGCCCTTGTTGTAGGTCAGCGTCTTCTCGCCGCCGACCGGATCCCCGTTCGCATCCAAGCTCAGCACCTGGACCGCCTCGGCGGCACTGTCGGCGCTCTCGTCGCTGCTGTTGCTGCGGAGCACGATGAAGAGCACGACCGCCGCGACGATCACCGCCGCGAGCAGCCCGAGCCGCATACCCCTCGATTGCATCTTCTTGGCCTCCTTTGCGCTGCGCACGCTGACGTCGCTGCCTAAAGGCGAGCCGAACGCGCGGATTGACACCCGACTAGGCGGGCGCCGGCGGCGGAGGCCGCCTTGCCAGGCCGAACGCCAGCGGGGACGAAGCCAGGCGCAGAGCGCGAGCCGCAACCGCGTGGCCGCGAATCCGCGAGGGGCGCGGCTGGAGGGGCCGCTCAGCGTGTACGACGGCGATGGCCTGCTCCACGGCTTCGAGCGCCCGGGCGAGCACTGCGGCGAGCGCGCCGAGGGCCAGGGCCAGCGGGACCGCGAGCCAGTCACCGTCGGCAATCGTGTCCGCAGCGCCGAAGGGGTGGCCGCCCGTCGTCAGCCCCTCGATGGATTCCTGACCGATGTAGATCGCCAGTAGGGCGGTGGCGAAGACCGCGATCCGCCTACCGAGCGGCGCCCGCTCCGGCGAGGCCGACTCCGTCGCGCGTACCAGGGTGGCGAGAGCCGCCGCCAGGATCAGGACGCCGAGCAACGGCAGCAGGTCCGTGACGTAGCCGTGGGTCGGCTGCGTGAGCTCAGCCGAGGAGACGGCCAGGTAGCGCAGCTGGTGCAGCGCGAAGGCGCCGAGCGCCAGGATCGCGGCGAGCCGGACGTTGTGCGCGACGCGCAGTGCCGATCTCATGGCGGACGAAGCCTACTTCGGCGGCTTTTGGCCCGGCGCGGCGGGCGTCGTATCCGGCTGCGTCAGCGTCTGGCCCGGGCCCCCCGAGAGGGACGGCTCGTCGATCGCGTCGCGTGACCCGAGGAAGAGGAAGAGCAGGATGATCGCGATCCCGAGCAGGATGCCGAGAGCGATCCCGATCGCGCGGTCGCCCACCCTCGGCAAGCGTCCGCGCATCGCTCTCCGTGGCTCAGCTGACGCCGTCGAGCAGGCGCCAGTTCGCCCGGAAGGCCGACTCCGCAGCGGTGACGACCGCGTCGGAATCGTCAGGGCTCATCGCGTCCTCGATCAGCCGGCGCGCCTCCGCGGCATGAGCGTGGTCGGCCTCCTCGTGGACCCGGAAGTACTCGCTGCCCGGGCCGCCGTCGATGCCGTAGAACCGGGACAGGCCCTCGCGCTTGATCCGGGAGATCTCCGGCTGGCCTGACTCGATCGCGTACATGCGCGCCAGCTGAGCGAGGTAGCCGTCCTGCGCCGTCCAGGTGCTCACGCACTCGGCCGTCTCCGGCGTCGGCTGCGCACCGATCTCGCCGCCGGCGGCCTCCACGAATCCGTCCCAGAGGCCGACGTGGGCCTCCTCCTCGTTCGCGTGCGCAGCGATCTCGTCTCGGCGCTCGGCGGGCGCGGCCTCGACTGTTTGGTGGCAGAGCCGAGCGAGGGCCTCGGTCGCATGCCGGTACTGCCCCGAGTATCGGGCGAGCTCCTCGCGGGTCAGCTCGCCGGCGGACCAGCGCACGTAGAAGGGGTGCTCGAGCACGTTGTGACGGGCGCGACTCTCCTCGATCCGCTCCCAAACCGATCCGCTCACTCGACCTCTCCTTTCGCCGGGGATTCCCGGGGGCGGGCCCGGGTCGCCGGGCAGCATACCCTCCGCGCCGTGCGCCCCCCGCGCCCCGACATCGCGATCCCCCCGCTGCCCTCCGGGCTGGACTGGGTGGGCGAGCGCGTCGACTCCATCGATCGCCTCGCCGCCGCGAGGCCCGTGCTCGTCCACTTCTTCGACCTCGCCCAGCTCAACTCGGTCAGGACGCTGCCCTACCTCCGCGGGTGGCACGAGCGGTACTCCGGCGACGGCCTGGCGATGATCGGCGTCCACTCCCCCCGCTTCCCGTTCACCCAGGGTCACGACGTCGTCGCGGCGGCGGCCGAGCGTCTCGGTATCGGCTGGCCGGTGATCGTGGACCCGGAGTTCGCGATGTGGCGGCTGTACGAGCCGCATGGGTGGCCGGCGCTCTTCCTCTGGGGCCGGGGCGGCGCGCTGCGCTGGTACCACCTCGGCGAGGGCGAATACGCAGGAACGGAGGAGGCGATTCGCGATCAGCTCGCCGGGGCGGGGAATGGGCAGGACTGGCCGCCGCTCCTCGAGCCGATCCGCCCCTCGGACGCGCCGGACGCGCGCGTGATCGCGCCGACGCCGGAGCTCTTCCCGGGCGGCTCGACCGAGGAGCCCTGGCCGCAGGCGCAGGCCGACCGCACGCTCGAGCTCTCCTACGAGGCGGCAGGCGCCTACGCCGCGACCGACGGCGAGGGCGAGATCGCGATCTGGCTGGACGGAGCAGAGCTCGAGCCGGTTCGAGTCGCCCATCCCGGGCTGCAGGAGCTCATCTCACACGACCGGACGGAGCGCCACAACCTCGAGCTCGAGCCCTCGCCCGGCCTGCTGCTCTACTCGATCCAGTTCTCGGCGGGCGTCCCGGCCGGATGACGCGCGCGTGGCGAGAAACTCGTCGTATAGACGAGTAAGTCGCCACTCATCGACCGATTAGCCGATCCGCTCCGCCAGCTCGATGATGATCCCCTCCGGGCCGCGGACGTAGCAGAGCCAGTAGCTGTCCTCGTAGTTCACCAACTCGCCAACGAGTTCAGCGCCGCGTGCTCGCAGGCGGGCCACGACTGCGTGGATGTCCTCGACGGCGAAGGTGATGTGGCGGATACCTGGCGCGTTCACCGGCTCGTGCCGCTGATGGCCCTGGTTTGACGGCGAGTGGAACTTGATCAGCTCGAGTCGTCCGTTGCCGTCCGGAGTTTGCATGAACGCAAAGTCCGACCGAACACCATCGAGCCCCACGATGCGGTCCACCGAGCGGCCTTCGCCGGACCCCTCGCCCACCAGCTCGAGTCCGAGCTCTACGAAGAACTCCGTCGCGGCCGCGAGGTCGTCGACCACGATGCCGATGTGATCCATTCGTTGGATCGTCAAGTGCTCGACGGTACTGGAACCTAGATGGGGCGACCGCGTAGCCTCCGACCGGTGACCGAAGAACCGAAAAGGGAGCCGTCGCCCGAACTCGGCGAAGGCAACGAGCCGATCACTGCCGAGGGACTCGACGCACTACGCACCGAGGTGGAGGAGCTCGAGGGGCCGCGGCGTCGTCAGATGGCGAAGCGGATCAAGGCCGCGCGTGAGCTCGGTGACCTGAAGGAGAACGCCGAGTACCACATCGCGAAGGACGAGCAGGCCCATCTCGAGACACGAATCAAGCGACTCCGCGAGCGACTGCGCAGAGCGGTGGTCGTGGAGGCGGATACGAGCGCAGGCGTCTTCGCATTTGGCCGGACCGCTGAGGTCAAGGACGTCGAGAGCGGCGAGTCAAAGACCTGGACACTCGTGGGCGCGACGGAGGCCGACCCCAAGCAGGGCAAGCTCTCGGCGGAGTCGCCTGTTGGACGGGCGCTGCGGGGTGCACCCATCGGCGAGGACATCAAGTTCGAGACGCCGCAAGGGATGAAGACCTACCGGGTCGAGGAGCTACTCGACTAGGAATGCCCCGAGCAGCTCGCTGGAGACGGGCAGCTCGGGAAGGGCTACGCGCCCGAGCCGGCGAGCTCCTTGCGGATCTCGCCGGGAAGCATGAAGCGAACGTCCTCGTTGACGGTCGTGAGGGTGGAGACGTCCGAGGCGCCGCGCTCGCGAAAGAACTCGACGAGCTGCTCGACCAGCTCCTCCGGGGCGCTCGCTCCCGAGGTGATGCCGACCGTCTCGACGCCGTCGAGCCATTCCTCGTCGACCTGGTGGTGGTTGTCGATCAGGTAGGAGCTCGCCCCGTGCTCGCGCGCGACCTCGACCAGGCGGTTCGAGTTCGATGAGTTGGTCGAGCCGATGACGAGGACCAGGTCGCACTCAGCGGCCAGGGCCTTGACGGCCTGCTGGCGGTTGGTCGTCGCGTAACAGATGTCGTCGGTCTTCGGGCCGACGGCGTTCGGGAACTTCGCCTTGAGCTTGGCGATGATCGAGCTGGTCTCATCGACCGAGAGCGTGGTCTGGGTGATGTACGCGATGCGATCGGGATCGTCGACCTCGAGATCGTCGACGTCGCTCTCGGTCTGGACCAGGACGATGTCGTCGGGCGCCTCGCCCGTGGTCCCCTCGACCTCCTCGTGCCCCTCGTGACCGATCAGGACGACCGTGTAGCCGTCGGCGGCGAACTTGCGAGCCTCGACGTGCACCTTGGTCACGAGCGGACAGGTGGCGTCGATCGTCCGGAGCTGCCGCTTGGCGGCGTTGGCATGGACGCTGGGGGCGACGCCGTGCGCCGAGAAGACGACCATCTGGCCCTCGGGCACCTCGGTCTCCTCCTCGACGAAGATCGCCCCACGCTTCTCCAGCTCGTGGACGACGTGCTTGTTGTGCACGATCTCCTTGCGGACGTAGATCGGCTCGCCGTAGAGATCGAGCGCGTGCTCGACCGTCTGCACGGCTCGATCGACGCCCGCGCAGTAGCCGCGCGGCGCCGCGAGCAGGACCTTCGAGGGTCCGGGGGTGTTGGCGGAGGAGGACATTGACGCCCGCCGCAAGGGTAGCGGCGGACCTTGAAATTGACGGTAGGCTCTTTCGAGGGTATGGCACAGGGGCATATGCAAAGGCTGAGCTCGATCGACGCCTCGTTCCTGACGAACGAGACCTCGAACGCGCACATGCACGTGGGCGCGATCCTGATCTTCGAGGGACCGCCGCCGGCCTACGAGGATTTCCTCGGCCACGTCCGCAGCCGCCTCCACCTGGTGCCGCGGTTCCGTCAGAAGCTCGCCGTCCCGCCCGTGGAGACCGGCCGGCCCTTCTGGGTGGACGACCCCCACTTTCACCTTGCCTACCACGTCCGCCATTCGGCGCTGCCCTCGCCGGGTTCGGAGGAGCAGCTCCGCAACATCGCCGGACGGCTTTTCTCGCAGCAGCTCGACCGCTCCAAGCCGCTCTGGGAGCTCTGGCTCGTCCAGGGCCTCGAGCCCAATCGCTTCGCGCTGATCACCAAGACCCACCACGCGCTGGTCGACGGCGTCTCCGGCGTCGACATCGGGACCGTCCTCTTCGACGTGAAGCCGGTGCCGGAGCCGATCGAGCCGGATCGCGACTGGGTGCCGCGGCCCTCTCCGTCTACCGCCGAGCTCGCCGCCCGCGGCCTGGTCGTCGCGGCCAGGGCGCCGGTTGGCCTCGCCCGGCGCGCGTTGCGCGCGGCGTCCGACCCGGCCCGCACCACCCGGAGGGTGGTCGAGGCCGGCGAGGCGCTCGCCGAGGTGGCCTGGAACTTCACCAACCCGGCGCCTGACGTCCCGCTCAACACCGAGATCGGCTCGCACCGGCGCTTTGCCTGGTCCCGTGCCGAGCTCGATGAGTACAAGCGGATCAAGGACGTCTTCGGCGGCACCGTCAATGACGTCGTGCTGACTGTCGTCAGCGGCGCGCTGCGCAGCTGGCTGCGCAGCCGGGGCATCCGGACGGAGGGGCTGGAGCTGCGCGCGCTGGTCCCCGTCTCGATCCGCGGGGAGGACGAGCGCGACCAGCTCGGCAACCGCATCGCCGCTATGCGCGGCCCGCTTCCGGTCTACATCGAGGACCCGGTCAAGCGCCTCGACACGGTCCGCCGGGCGATGGACGGGCTGAAGGAGTCCAAGCAGGCCCTCGGCGCGGAGGTGATCGCGCGGTTCAACGACTTCGCGCCGCCGACCCTGCTCGCGCAGGCCTCCCGCATCAACTTCTCGACCAGGCTCTTCAACCTGATCGTGACCAACGTCCCGGGACCGCAGATCCCGCTCTACGTGCTCGGCCGCGAGCTCCAGGACGTCTTCCCGGTCGCCTTCCTGCCGGAGAACCACGCCCTCGCGATCGCGATCATGAGCTACAACGGCGGCATCGACTTCGGGCTGCTCGGCGACTACGACTCGATGGAGGACATCGACATGTTCGCCACGGGCCTCTCCGAGGCTCTCGGGGAGCTGCTCGCCGCCGCCGAGGCTGCCGAGGCCGGCCAGCAGAGCGAGGTCGCCTCGGGCGCCGACCTGCCGGGTTAGCGCAGCTTCGCGTCCGGAGTCGCCGGCCGCGCCTCCCGGTTGCCGCTCCGGTCCACCGCCACGGAGAGGAAGCGGTAGTGACCCCGGCGCTTGCGGTGGAACTCGAGGACCTTGGACCTGGTCTTCCCGATCCGGTGATAGCGGCCGCGGTTCCGCGAAGCGAAGACGACCACCTTCCTCACGCCCGAGACCGGCAGGCCCTTGGCGCAGTGCCGCTGCCGGGTGTCCTTTCGCTTCAGCCTCACCCTGATCAGCGCGCCGTTCCGCGACTTCGCCCGCTTGGCGCTGCGGACGCGTGAGCTCGGCGGATCGACATCGCGGCCGAGGGCCGCGATGACCGCCTCGTCGGCCCGAACGATCCCCCAGCCGAGGCCGCCGCCGTACCTGCCGCACTCCCCAGCGGTCTCCTTGATCAGGTGGACGACTTTGGTGTTCGCCATGCCCGGCTTCACCGACCGGATCAGCGCCGCCACGCCGGCGACTTGCGGCGTCGCCATGCTGGTTCCGACCAGGTAGGCGAAACGTGGGTCGCCGTTGACCTCGCTACGGCCGCCCTGGGCGTCGTACTCGACCGGGCTTGCGGGCCAGGTCGAGAGGACCCCCTGCTGGCCCCCGATCGCGTTGGTCGCCGATCCGTAAGCCGCGACCGACACGCGGTTGGTGGCCTCGGCGAACGAGGAGCGCGCGCCGTCATATCTCGCCGAGGTCACCACCAGGCCCCGGTCGAATCCCGCGTTCGGCCCGGTCCCGTTGGGCTGCGCCCATTCCTCGGGATAGAGGCAGTCGAACGGGCCGATCAGGGGGAGCTCCGGATTGCAGGAGCCGCTGGGCGACACCTCATTGGCGCCGGCTACCACGATCACGGGTCCCCGCGACTGCGCGTAGTTGAGGGCGTCCACGATCGCGGGGTCGCAGCCGCCGATGCTCATGTTGATCACGTCGGCATTCCGGTTAGCGGCGTCGACGACCGCGGCCGAGACGTTGGAGCACGATCCCCCCTCGACGATCTTTTCGATGAAGAGCCCACAGCGAAAGCCGACCGACGCGATGCCGTAGCCGTTGCCGCTCGCGCCGCAGGCCAGGCCCGCGGCGTGAGTGCCGTGCCCGACGGAGTCGGACAGCGGCGAGATGGTGCCGTAGGCCTGGCCGCCGGCGATCCGTGGGGAGAGATCCGGGTGCCCGCCGTCGACGCCTGTGTCGACCATCGCCACCAGCGCCCCGTTTCCCTTCGAGAGATCCCAGGCTCGCGAAGCGCCCTCCCGGAGCAGGTTCCACTGCCCGAGATCGCCGTTCGGGGCGCGCGGATCGGGATGGGTGTAGGCGAAGTCGTCGGGCGAGAAGCGGAGCTGGACCGGGACGTCGGGCCGCACCGACTCGACCCGCGGGTCCGCGGCGAGACGCCCCCTGAGGGCGGTGAAGCCGCCGGAACCGACGTCGACCGAGAGCAGCCCGAGCTCGGGCACGGCGGTCTCGACCGACAGATTGTCCCCAGCGGCGACACGATCGAGGATCGCTTGCGAGCGGAATCGAAGCTCCCTCCAGCGCTCGCGCGCCGCCCGGTCCCGGCCCACCGGAAGCTTCGGGGTGGCGACCCGGACGACCGCCCGCTCGACGGCGCTCAGATCGAGGGAGGCGCCACCGTCGGCCGCCGTCGCGGTTCCCGCCGCGATGCTCGCCGCCAGCGCACAGAGCGTGAGCGCCGCCCGCCTGACCACTCCCATGCGGACAACTCTAAGCAGGCCGAGGCTGGGGCGTGCCGGCGTGCGACGACCCGTTTAATGGCTGGGTGCCGATCAGCGTCCAACTCGGTCTCGCTCTCGCGGTCGGGACGGCCCTCGCCTCGATCCTCGGCTTTCTCTACAAGCACAGGGGTGCGGTCGAGAGCCCGCGCGTGGAGTGGCGCCGGCCGCTGTGGAGCTCGCTCGTCCTCTTTCGTTCGCGCTGGTACACGCTGGGCGTCCTGGTGGCGATGGCGGGCTGGGGACTGCACGTGGCGGCGCTCTCGCTCGCGCCGATCTCGCTTGTCCAGGCGACGATCGCCGGGGGCCTCGTCCTGCTGACCGTGGTCGCCGACCGCTTCTTCGCGCACCGCGTCACCCGCCGCGAGTGGATCGGGGTCGCGCTCGCGGCCGCCGGTCTCGCGTTCCTGGCGGCGACACTCGACGGCGACGCCGATTCGGCCCACTCGAGCTATGACGCCGCCACGCTCACCGCCTTCGTCGCCGTCGTCGCCACGGGCGGGATCCTGGTCGCGGTCCTGGGCAAGGCGGTGCCCCGGGCCGGGGTGCTGCTCGGGGCAGCCGCCGGACTGCTCTGGGCCGCCTCGGACACCTCGATCAAGGCGCTCAGCGACCACCTCGGCGAGGACTCGGCGGTCGCGATCCTCTTCAGCCCGCTCGCGGCGCTGATCCTGGCCGCGTCGCTCGTTGGGCTGCTGGTCTCGGCCAGGAGCCTGCAGATCGGCCCGGCGGTCTCGGTGATCGCCGTGACCAGCGTCGCGGCGAACGCCCTGACCATCGCCGCCGGCCCGATCGTCTTCTCCGAGCCCTTCCCGGATCAGGCGCTCGGCGTCATCGTGCGGGTGCTCGCCTTCGCGCTGGTGATCAGCGCGGCCGCGCTCACGCCTCCGCCGCTCGAGATCGAAGCCGAGCCTACGTAACCTGCACTCGCTCGCGCTGACGGCGCGCCAGGGCGTCCACCGTCACTGCGGCCAGCAGGACGCCGCCGGTGATCATGTACTTGACGTCGGAGTCCAGCCCGAGCAGATCCATGCCGTTCGAGATCGACCCGATCACGAGGGCGCCGAGCAATGCCGACCAGACGGAGCCGCGGCCGCCGAACAGGCTGGTGCCGGCGATCACCGGCCCGGCGATCGCCAGCAGGAGGACGTCGCCCGAGCCGGAGGCCTGGTTCACGGCGATCAGCCGCGACGCCGCGAGGATCCCTCCGGCAGCCGCCATGGTCGAGGCGATCGTGAAGACCACGATCCGCACGCGGTTGATCGGGATCCCCGCCCGGCGCGTCGCCTCGGCGTTGCCGCCCAGCGCGAAGATGTGGCGGCCGAACCGGGTTCGCGTCGTCAGCCAGGCGAAGAATCCGCAGAAGGCGACCAGGATGAGCGCCGAGAGCGGCACCCCGCGGTCCGATGTCAGGATCGCGACGGCGACGAAGCTCGCGACGCCGACGATCACCGTGCGGACGATCACGCCGGCCAGCGGGTCGATGTCGAGTCCCGCCTTCTGCCTGCGTCGCTGCTCCAACACGCCCGCGCCGAAGGTGGCCGCGGTCACGATCGCGGCGAGCGCATAGCCGACGCCGGCGCCGTAGAACTTGCCGGCGAGGTCGGTGATGTGGCTCGGCGGCAGGTTGATCGTCCCGGTATCGCCGAGCACGTAGAGCAGGGCCCCCTGCCAGGCGAGGAGTCCCGCGAGCGTCACGACGAATGACGGGATCCGGAAGAACGACACCATGACCCCGTTGAAGAACCCGATCGCGGCACCGGTCAGGAGGCCGGCGACGATTGCGAGATCCGCGTTCCAGCCGTGCTTTACCTGCAGCACGGCCATCACGCCGGCCGCGAGCCCGCTCACGGCTCCGACGGAGAGGTCGATCTCGCCCAGGAGGAGGACGAGCACCACCCCGACGGAGATCGTCCCGATCGCCGCAATCTGCAGCGTCAGGTTGGTCAGGTTGACGGCGGAGAGAAAGCGGTCGTTCTGCAGCTGGAAGATCGTCCAGATCAGGGCGATCGTGATCAGGACCCTGACCGATCCGAGCTCGCCCCGGGCGAGGCGGGTGAGAACGGTGAACCTGCCCTCGGTCGGCTCCGCGCCGGCGACTTCCGTGGCGCTCTCCATCAGTTCCCCTCCTTGTTGAGCTTCATCTCGGCCGAGGCCCCGGTGATGGCGGCGACGACCTCCTCCCGCGTCGTCTTGTCGACCTCGAACGTCGCCTCTCGCCTGCCGAGCCGCAGCACCACGATCCGATCGGCGACCTTGAAGACGTCCTCGAGGTTGTGGCTGATCATGACGACGCCGAGACCGCGCTCCTTCAGCCGCTTGACGAGTTCGAGCACCTGCGCCGTCTGCGCCACGCCGAGTGCGGCGGTCGGCTCATCGAGGAGAACGACCTTCGGCTGCCCGAGAAGCGAGCGCGCGATCGCCACCGACTGACGCTGGCCTCCCGAGAGCATCCCCACCTCGGTGCGCACGCTGCCGAGCGTCGTCACCGAGAGCTCGTCGAGGAGCTCGCGCGAGTGCTGCTCCATCTCCGTCTCGTTCAGGACCGGAAGCGGGACGTTCCCGTCGCCGATCACCTCCTGGCCGAGATAGAGGTTGGCGACCACGTCCAGGTTGTCGCAGAGGGCGAGGTCTTGGAAGACCGTCGCGATCCCGAGCTTCGCGGCCGTGTTCGGATCGCTGATCCTCACCGGCTCCCCCTCGAAGTAGGCCTGCCCCGAGTCGGGCGGCTGAACTCCGTCGATCGCCTTGATGAGCGTCGACTTTCCCGCCCCGTTGTCGCCCACCAGGGCGACGACCTCGCGGGCGTTGACCTCGAAGTCGACGTCGGACAGGGCCTGAACGGGGCCGAAGCTCTTCGTGAACCCCCGCAGCGCGAGGAGGTGATCGGGCTTGCCGTTGCCTGACTGCTGCTCTTCGCTCACCTTCTCATCTCCTCGCGCTTGGGGTTCACTTCCTACCCGGTCCGCTCCTAGCTGATTCCAGCCTGCTGGCAAGCCGACTGGTACTGCGAGGTGCAGATCTCATCCGGGGTCCAGTAACCGTCGGAACCAATCAACTTCTGACCGCCGAACTGCGCGGTCGTGAGGTTGTCCTTGGTGACCGCAACCGGCGTCAGCAGGACCGACTGGACGTCCTTGTTGCCGTTGTCGGTCTTGCCGTTGACGAGCCCGGCCGGAACCGGCTTGTCCTGTGCGATCGCCACGGCGATGTCCGCCGCCGCCTTCGCCTCGGGCTTGGTCGCCTTGAACACCGTCATGTACTGCTGGCCGCCGAGGATCCGCTGCACGGCCTCGAGCTCGGCGTCCTGACCGGTCGTCGGGACCGTCGTCGGGTCCACGCCGGCGGCCGACATCGCAGCGATCGCGCCGCCCGCGGTGCCGTCGTTCATCGCGTAGACACCCTTGAACCCGGTCTTGCCGACGGCTGTGATCCCCTGGTCCATCTCGGACTGGGCCTTGTCGGGGCTCCAGTCGGGCGTGTCGTACTCCTGGGCGACCTGGACTCCGGCCTTGCTCAGCTCGGAATCGGCCCCCTGACCGAACAGCTTCGCGTTGTTGTCGGTCGGCGACCCGTTGATCTTGATGATCGGGCCGGTGGGGTTGCCGTCATCCGCGAGCTTCTTCGACAGCGCCTCGCCCTGCAGCTCCCCGACCCGGACGTTGTCGAACGAGACGTAGTAGTCGACGTTGTCCGTGTTCAGGATCAGCCGGTCGTAGCTCACGATCGGCACGTTCTGCTGTGCGGCGCGATCGGCCATCGAAGCGGCCGATGCCGAGTCCACTGGATCGAGCACCACCACATCGGCGCCGTCCGTGAGCGCGGCCTCGAGCTGGGACTGCTGCTTCGCGGCGTCCTGGTCGGCGTTGCTGTAGATGATGTCGCAGTCCGAGCAGGCCGCGTTGACGGCGTCCTCGAACTCCGGATGGTCGTGAGCCTCGTACCGCGTCGTCTTCGACTCCGGCAGGAGCAGGGCGATCTTCGGCCCACCCCCTCCGCTGTCACCACCACAGGCGGCGAGGCCGAGCCCGATCGTCGCCGCCGCAATACCCATCACCGCGGCGCGGGCCCACCTCCTCGAATCAGCCATCACGTACCTCCATTCGGGTTGTCCACTCGATTCCTCTCGTATCTCCTCTTGCATTGCAAGCTTGGATTTCGCCGCTCACGCCGCTGCCACCTCTCGCCAGGGCGGCGGCGAGGCCAGGAAGCGCCCGGGCGGCTGTACGACCAGCGCGAGCGCCCCGAGCAGCTCCGCCCGTTCGCCGAGGACGCCGGGGACGACGCTGACCTGCTCGGCCGCGCTGAGGATCGCGTAGCGGCGGATGGACTCCGCAATCGGCTCCGTGATCTGCTCGCCCGCGATACTCAGGTCTCCGCCGACGATCACTCGCTCCGGGTTGATCAGATTGCAGAGGTTGGCGACGGCGACTCCGATCGCACGGCCGGCCTCGGCGATCAGCCTGAGCGTGGCCGCGTCACCTTCGGCCGCCAGCTCGAGCAGGCGCTTCACCGAGACCACCTCGTCCCGGCTCGCCCCGAGCACCTCCGCGACGGCCCGGGCGGATGCGACAGTCTCCAGGCACCCCCTGGTGCCGCAACGGCAGATCGAGCCGCCCGGCTGCACGACCATGTGGCCGATCTCGCCGGCGGTTCCCCCGGTGCCGTGGTAGAGCCGGCCGCCCAGCAGGAGGCCCGCGCCGACGCCCGAGGAGAGCTTGATGTAGACGAGGTCGGAGAAGCCCTTGCCGCTGCCCCAGACCGACTCGGCGAGCGCGCCGAGATTGGCGTCGTTCTCGACGTGCACCGGGAGCTCTAGGCGCTTCGCCATCTCGGCCGCGGCGTCCACGCCCACCCAGCCAGGCAGGATCGCGGAGGATCCGACCGCTCCGGTCATGCGGTTGATCGGTCCCGGCAGGCCCATGCCGACGCCCAGGACCCGCTCGCGCTTCGCCTTGGCGTCATTCAGGACTCCCTCGACGAGCATGACCGCCGTGTCGAGGCCCTCCTCGGCGGAGTGGTCGACGTCGAGCTCCCGGCCGTCCTCCGCGAGCACCTCGTGGGAGAGGTCCGAGACTGCTACGCGCAGGTGCGTATGGCCGAAGTCGACGCCGACCGCTAACCCCGCCGAGCGCTCCAGCGAGAGCAGGACCGGCGGGCGTCCGCCGTGATCGCCGTGTGCCACGCCGGCGTCCTCATGCTCCGCCACGAGGCCCGCGTCGAGCAGGTCCGAGACGATGCTGGAGACGGTGGAGCGCGAGAGCCCGGTGGTCCTGGCGATCTCGGCGCGGCTCGCCGTTCCCCGATCGCGCAGGACATCGATCACCCTTCCGCGATTGAGTTCGCGGAGCGAACGAAGCGATCCGGACTCTCCTCCTTCCACTCCGGCCGGGAGACTTACCTACCAGTCTCCGTTTGTCAAGGCTTCGGACGAACTTCGCTCAAATCGCCTGGTTTATGTGCGGAGGAGGCACAAAGCCCTCGTCTAGGCTGAGCGGAGCATGCCGATCGACTACTCACCGACCCCGGTCGAGAACTTCCTGGATCCCGACGATCCGGCGATGTTCCCCCGCCTCACGCCGCAGCAGGTCGACTACCTGCGCGAGATCGGCACCCAGCTGACCTTCGCCCGGGGCGACGAGGTCTTCGCGCACGGCCAGCGCGAGACCCCCCTGTTCGTGGTCCAGAGCGGAGCCGTGGACATCATCGACCACGCGCCCGAGGGCGACCGGTACTTCACTCAATGCCAGGAGCGGACCTTCATCGGCGATCTCTCCATGTTCACTGGGGAGCCGACGCTCGCCGCCGGGTACGCGGCCGGACCGACGTCGCTGATCGCTCTCCCGCCGGAGGATGTGCGCAAGGTGGTCGCGACCGCACCCGCCGACCTCGGTGACCTCCTCCTGCGAACCATGGTCGCCCGCCGCGATTGGCTCATGGGTCGCGGCCTGGGCCAACAGAAGCTGATCGGCTCGCGCTGGTCGGGCGAGGCGTTCGCCGTTCGAGAGCTGCTGGAGCGCAACCTCGTTCCCTTCACCTGGCACGACCTGGCGACCGACGAGGAGAGCCGGGTCCTGCTCGAGGGCCTCGGCATTGGCGACGAGGACTGCCCGGTCCTGATCCGCTCCGACGACGTCATCCGGCAGGCGACGGTGACCTCGGTCGCCGACGAGCTGGGCCTGAGGGCGAAGGTCGACGATCAGGACTTCGACGTCGTCGTGCTCGGCGGCGGACCCGCCGGGCTGGCCGCGGCGGTCTACGCCTCCTCGGAGGGCCTCAGCACGCTGGTGGTCGAGCGTTTCGCCCCCGGGGGACAAGCGGGCACGAGCGCCCGGATCGAGAACTACCTGGGCTTTCCCACCGGGCTCACCGGCGCCGAGCTCACGCGACGGGCGACGCTCCAGGCGCGCAAGTTCGGCGCGGTGATCTCCAGCGTCCACGAGGCCTCGCGTGTCTCGGAGCCGGAGGCCGAGGCCGGCGGGTTCCGCGAGATCGGGCTCGCCGACGGTCAGCGGGTGCGGGGCCGGTGTGTGGTCCTGGCGCCCGGCGCCGACTACCGCCGGCTGCCGGCCGAGAACGCCGATCGGTTCGAGGGCCTGGGGCTGTACTACGCCGCAACCCACATCGAGGCCCAGCAGTGCTCGCAGGAGGACGTGGTGGTCGTCGGCGGAGGGAACTCGGCCGGCCAGGCAGTCGTCAAGCTCGCCGACACCGCGCGCCAGGTCCACGTCGTCGCCCG
>DATFPJ010000217.1:0-4096 GCA_035264865.1 Solirubrobacterales bacterium | reverse complement strand
AAGGTCGCTCGTTGTCATATGCGAATCCAAGGTCCGGAGCGCCGATCTCGTGAGGGCCGCCCTCGACCTTGACCATCTCCGGCCCGTCCGTCACCGCCTCCTTCGCCGGCGACCCGTCCACCTCTACCGGCTCGTAGGACTCGACCATCTGCAGGAGCTGCAGCATCGTCTCGTTGTGCTGGTACTCGTGCGTGAGCAGCATCTCGTAGACGAAGCCGTCGGCCAACAGAGGGTCCGCCGGGTCGAGCTCGATCTTCTCGAGCACCTCCAGCGTCCGCTCGCGCACCTGCTCCATGTATGGCCGGACCTCGCCCGCCTTCAGGATGGGGAGCTCGCCGCGGATCTTCCGCGGCTGCTCGATCGCGTCGTAGAGATCACCCAGGTCCCCGCGCAACGGCTCGCGACCGCCGATCCGCTGGACGAGCCAGAGCTCCTCGAAGTTCGCGATGTGCCCGAGGTCCCAGATCAGCGGGCTCAGGATCGTGTCGTAGACCCGGTTGAGCTGCTCGTCGGTGAGCGGCTCGACCAGCTTGAGGGTGTGGGCGCGTGCCTCCTCGAGACGTCCAGCCAACTCGGCCTTGCGATCGGAAGCGGGACGAACGCCACCCCCGGACTTGGGTGCAGCAACCTCCGCGATGCCCCCACCCTACCGAGCCGGGTTCGTCGGCTCCGGGCTTTTTCGTGAACGGCTCGCTAGGGTCCCGCGCCGATGAAGATCGAGGGGGCAAGCGCGCTGGTGGCCGGAGGCGCCTCGGGCCTCGGGGCCGCCACGGCGCAGGCGCTGCACGAGCGCGGCGCCTCGGTCGTGATCGCGGATCTGAATGCCGAGAAGGGCGAGGCGCTCGCCTCGGAGCTCGGCGAAAGGGCCGCCTTCATGGAGACCAACGTGATGGAACCCGAGCCGGTGCAGGCGGCGGTCGATGCCACAGCGGACGCCCCGGGCGGGCTGCGAATCTCCGTCTGCTGCGCCGGGATCGGCTGGGCCCAGCGCACGGCGTCCAAGCAGGGCCCACACGACCTCGAGATCTTCCACAACGTGATCAAGGTGAACCTCGTCGGCACCTTCAACGTCCTGCGGCTGGCCTGCGCGGCGATGTCGGGTAACGAGCCGGACGAGGAGGGCGAGCGCGGCGTCTGCATCAACACCGCTTCGATCGCCGCCTGGGACGGACAGATCGGCCAGGTCGCCTACGCCGCCTCGAAGGGCGGCGTCGTCGGCCTCACCCTGCCCGCCGCACGCGACATGGCCGGCCGGGGGGTTCGGGTCAACACGATTGCGCCCGGCCTGTTCGACACGCCGCTGCTCGCCGCGCTGCCCGAGCCTCAGCGCGAGGCGCTCGGCGCCGGGATCCCCTTCCCGTCACGACTCGGGCGTCCGGAGGAGTACGGGCAGCTCGCCTGTCAGATCGTCGAGAACACGATGCTCAACGGCGAGGCGATCCGGCTCGACGGCGCCCTGCGGATGCCGCCGCGCTAGACGGCCCGATCAGTCGGTTCCGGCGTACTCCGGGTCGAAGTAGACCCGCTTTCGCCAGGGCGGGCTGACCGCGAACGAGTAGCGCTCCCGCCCGGCCAGGGTCTCGATCGGGATCAGCACCAGCCGGCCGTCCTTGGTCGTGCGAGTGACGCTGCGCTGGCGGGTTGCGGTGCCCGCATGGCTGCCGCCGGAGATGTAGTAGGTGTCCCCCTCCGGGCCCCAGCCGTTCAAGAGCTCGGGCCTGCGCTCGAGGCTCAAGGAGCCGTCGGGCCGGCGGCGGAGCGCGTAGGGGACGAGCGGCCGCCCGAGCTCGTAGCTGTAGCCGTGATGGGCGGTGGCGCGCGCGGAATTGCGCTCCGGCCCGATCCGCACCTGATAGCCCTCCCAGTCATCGGGGTGGTAGGTCGGATGCCCGAGCGCGCTGCTCGCGCGGCGGATCGGGCCGCTGAGCGGAGTGCTGCCCTCGGCGGTCGCGCTGCCCGGGTAATAGACCCAGTACTGCAGGTAGAGGTTGCCGGCCCGCGCACCAGAGCAATCGCCGCCCCACGCCTCCGTGCGCCGTACCGCTCCGGGACGGCAGTCGATCACGTGCGTGAAGGCCACGGTGCGCAGGCCTTCGTCGCTGCGGGTGACCGCGCCGCCCGCCGGGCCCTCGGCGCAGGAATCGGAGCGGCACTCGCGGAAATCCACCGGCAGCGTCCGCATCCCCCGTTCGTAGAGCAGGGCCGGAGCATGCCCGCGCAACAGCGCCGCCACCTCGTCGCCGTTCGCGCCCCGGAGCCTGGGGTCCTCTCGGCAGTCCTCGGTGAGACGAACCGCGCAGACGAGCCGCTCGCCGATCGCGTGGACGAGCGCCAGGCCCGGGATCCTCGTGCCGACCAGTGAAGCGAGCGCGCCGAGCGCCATCGAGACCAGCGCGACGAGGGCGATCCACTCGACCGTCGCCTGACCGGATCGGTTCGCGGCACACGCGGCGAAGCTAGGACGTCGCGCGTTGGCCCAAGCGCAACGAAGGTCAGGAGTGCGTCACGGGAGTGTGTCGAGGCTAGTGGTAGGGTCGCCACCGATGGAGGGAGCAGTCAGGTCCGGCGGTCGCGGTGCAAGGTTCTGGCTGATCGTCGTACTGATCGCGATCGCAGTCCTCTTCGCCGCGGTCAACTTCCAGAAGGTCAAGATCGACTTCATCGTCGGGGAAGCCCACGCCCCGCTCGTCGTCGCGCTGGTGATCGCGGGGGGACTGGGGTTCGTCATCGGCCTCGCTCTGCCACGCCTCCGCGGGCGCGCCTAGCCGCCAGCGCCGTGGGTAGGCGGGTGGTCGTGCGGCGGATCGCACCGCTGCTCCTGGCCGTCCTCCTGATCGGCGGGTGCGGCGATTCCGGCGATCCGACCCAGGAAGAGCACCTGACGGTGGTCGTCCCCTCCACGACCACGAGCTCCAAGCCGCCGAGCGGCCCACTGGTGCGGATCTGCGATCCGGCGCTCGCCGAGCAGCTCACGCCGGTCGTCCGCTTCCAGGGCTTCCGGGACGAGCTCGAGCGCAGCCCGAAGACCAGTGGAGCCGGGCAGCTGTCGGCATGCGACCTCGGACCGCTCGAGCTCAGCCTCGATGCGGCCCGAGACGCCGTCCAGCGCTACCAGAACCGCATCGTCGAGACCGCCCAGTTCTCGGAGAGCATTCCCGCCCGCGTGCCCCGCACGGTCCGGGGAATCGGGGACCCCGACCTGGGCGCAGCGGGAGCCAACTGGATCCCGTTCCTCCACCAGCTGCTCTCGGCGCGCGGCAAGCGCGTCCTGATCGTCACCGTCAACGGTCACCTCGACAATCGAGATCGCCTCGACGCCGCGAAGGCGGTCTCGCTGGTCGTCTGGGACCGCCTTGGTTAGAGCTCCTCGACTTGCGCGGCGATGTCCGAGGCCGCGCCCTTGGCGTCGGAGAAGAGCATCGAGGTGTTGTCCTTGTAGAAGAGGTCATTGTCGATGCCGGCGAACCCCGGGCTGAGGCTGCGCTTGATCACGATCACCTCACGGGCCTGGCCGACCTCGATGATCGGCATGCCGGCGATCGGGGAGTCGGGATCGTCCTTGGCGGCCGGGTTGGTGACGTCGTTCGCGCCGATCACGACGGCCACGTCGGTGCGCGGCAACTCGGGATTGATCTCCTCCATCTCCTTGAGTTGCTCGTAGGGCACGTCCGCCTCGGCGAGGAGCACGTTCATGTGGCCGGGCATGCGGCCGGCGACCGGGTGGATCGCGAAGTTGACCTCGACACCCCGCTTCTGGAGCTCGTCGGCGAGCTCCTTGACCGCGTGCTGGGCCTGCGCCACCGCCATCCCGTAGCCGGGGACGAAGACGACCGAGTCGGCGTAGCCGAGCTTGATGGCGGCGTCCTCGGCGCCGATCGAGGTGACCGGGCGCTCCTCCCTCTCCCCCGCCGCCGCGCTGACCGCGCCGAAGCCCGAGAAGAGCAGGTTGCCGATCGAGCGATTCATCGCGCGACTCATCTCGAGGGTGAGGATCGTTCCCGAGGATCCCACCAGGGTGCCCGCGACGATCAGGACGACGTTGTCGAGGGCGAACCCGGCCGCCGCCGCCGCGAGACCGGTGAACGCGTTGAGCAGC
>DATFPJ010000216.1:0-4864 GCA_035264865.1 Solirubrobacterales bacterium | reverse complement strand
CCTGGCTCAACTCCCTGCCGTTCGAGCTCACCGGCGATCAGCGCCGGGCGATCGAGGAGATCGACGCCGACCTCGAGCGCGAGCAGCCGATGCAGCGCCTGCTGATGGGGGAGGTTGGCTCGGGAAAGACCGTCGTGGCCCTCTACGCGATGCTCCGCGCGATCGAGGCAGGGCACCAGGCGGCGCTGATGGCGCCGACCGAGACGCTCGCCGAGCAGCACTTCCAGACCCTGGAGACCCTGCTCGCGTCCGAACCCGTTTCGGCCACGCTGCTCACCTCGGCCACGCCGCCGGCGCGCCGCCGGGAGCTGCTCTCCTCGCTCGAGGCCGGACAGCCGCAGCTCGTCGTCGGAACGCACGCCCTGATCGAGGAGGCGGTCGAGTTCTCCTCCCTGGCCGTCGCGGTGGTCGACGAGCAGCACCGGTTCGGCGTCCGGCAGCGGGCGGCGCTCGATGCCAAGGGGCCCGGGAAGCGGTTGCCCCATGTCCTGCACATGACCGCGACGCCGATCCCCAGGACGCTCTCGCTGACCGCGTACGGCGACCTGGACACCACCGCGCTCCGCGAGCTGCCGAAGGGAAGGCAGCCGATCCGCACCCGGGTGGTCGGTGAGGACCGGCGCGCAGAGGCGTATGAGTTCATCCGGCAGCGGCTCCGCGAGGGTCGGCAGGCTTACGTCGTCTGCCCGCTGGTCAGCGAGTCCGAGGCCGTCGAGGCACGCGCGGCGCAGGCCGAGGCGAAGCGGCTCTCGGCGACGGAGTTCCGGGACTTCCGGGTCGCCCTGCTGCACGGCCAGCTCTCCTCGGAGCAGAAGGCGGAGGCGATGGCGCGGTTCGTCTCCGGTCAGGCCGACGTGTTGGTCGCGACGACGGTGATCGAGGTCGGGATCGACGTTCCCAACGCCACGGTGATGCTGGTCGAGGGCGCCGAGCGCTTCGGCCTCTCCCAGCTCCATCAGCTGCGTGGGCGGGTCGGCCGCGGCGAGCACGAGTCGTTCTGCGTCCTCTTCGGGGACCCGGAGTCGGAGGCAGCCGAGGCGCGGCTCGAGGCAATCGCCGAGGAGGGAGACGGTTTCGCCCTCGCCGAGGTCGATCTTTCGATCCGCGGCGAGGGGGAGATCCTCGGGACGCGCCAGCACGGACTGCCTCGGTTCCGGGCCGCCTCGTTGCCGGAGGACACAGCGCTCCTGCTCGAGGCCCGCCGGCGGGTGCTCGCCTTGCGCGATCGGCACGGCTCGCTCGAGGCTGCCGCGCTCGGGCCGCTCATGGACGAGGCGCGTCGGCGCTTCGGCGACGAGCGGGTCGAGCCGATCGCGGCGTAGTGCCGGAACTACGGATCAGCGGCGGAGAGCTGCGGGGCCGCCGCATCCAGGTGCCGAGAGCCGGGGTGCGGCCGACCACCGAGCGTGTCCGCGAGGCGATCTACTCGATCCTGGGCGACGTCTCCGGCGCGCGGGTGCTGGACCTCTTCTGCGGGTCGGGAGCCCTGGCGATCGAGGCGCTCTCGCGGGGCGCGGCCAAGGCGACGCTGGTCGACACCAAGCCGGTCACGGCGCGGGCCAACCTCGAATTGCTCGACCTGGGCGACCGGGCAACAACCGTGCGTGCCGACGCCGCGCGCTTTCTCCGGCGGGTCGAGCCCCGCTCGTTCGATCTCGTCTTCTGTGACCCTCCCTATAGACTCGCCGACCGCCTTGCAGCCGATCTCGACCCGCTCATACGAGCCGTGCTCGCCGAGGGAGGGAGGGTGATGGTCGAGACCTCTCCCAATCGGCCCCTTCAGCTCGGCCTGCCGCTGCTCACCGAGCGGACCTACGGCGACACCATGGTCAGAATCCACCGGTATGAGTGAGGAGAACCCCCGCGTCGCGGTCTGCCCCGGCAGCTACGACCCGGTCACCAACGGACACCTCGACGTGATCTCGCGCGCCGCGCGGGTGTTCGACAAGGTGGTCGTCGGGGTGGTCAACAACCCGATGCGCAAGCAGAAGACGCTGTTCACGGCGGAGGAGCGCAAGAAGTTCATCGAGGACGCGACCGCCGAGCTGGGGAACGTCGAGGTCGGGGTGATGACCAACCTGCTGGTCGAGTTCGCCCGGGACAACAACGCGACGGCCATCATCAAGGGCCTGCGGGCGATCTCCGACTTCGAGTATGAGTTCGAGATGAATCAGCTCAACCGCAAGCTGGCGGCGGAGATCGAGTCGATGTACATCTTCGCCTCGGCGAACTACAGCTTCCTCTCGTCCACCGGCGTGAAGGAGATCGCGACCTTCGGCGGCGACATCGGCGATCTGGTGCCGCCCCCGGTTGCAAAAGCACTTGCGGAACGCCTCGCTCGCTGAGGCCGACCGCCGGGGGTCCATGCGTACGGGGTGGGCGCGAGCTTGCAGATCCGCTCGGAAAGACGACCCGGGGCCCCAGATGGGGCGCTATGCGTAAGCTTTACCGACCTCAGATGGACGTTCTAGTACTCATCGACAAGCTCGACGACCTGGTCCACAACGCGCGGCCCGTGCCGCTCACGGATCAGGTGCGCGTCGACCGCGAGGAGATCTACGACCTCCTGGACCAGATGCGCGCCACGATCCCCGAGGAGATCAAGCAGGCGCGCTGGATCGTCAAGGAGCGTCAGGAGATGCTCGCCGAGGCCAAGCGTGAGGCCGAGCGGATCGTCAAGGAGGCCCGCGAGCAGCAGGCCCGCCTCGTCGCGAACGAGGAGATCACGCGCCAGGCCGAGCGTGCCGCCGAGGAGATCGTCGAGGAGGCCCGCGAGCGCGAGCGCGAGATCCGCCTCGGCGCCGAGGACTACGCGGACGACATCCTCTCGACGCTCGAGGTGAACCTCCAGAAGTTCCTACAGGCAGTGCAGCGCGGTCGCGACCGTCTCCAGGGTCGCGAGCGCGAGCCCTCCGAGATCGGTTAGTCAGCCAACCAGGGTTGGCCGCGCCGGCGCCGGGTATCCGGACTGGCATGGAACTGATCACCTTCATCATCTGGCTCTTCGTGATCGGGCTGATCGTGGGAGCGATCGCAAGGTTGCTGGTGCCCGGTCGGCAGCCCATGGGCGTGATCGGCACCGCGCTCGCGGGCATCGCAGGCTCGTTCGTCGCCGGGGTGCTCTTCTGGGCGCTGGCGGACAAGCCCGGCAAGCATCCCGTCCTGGGATTCGTGCTGGCCGTGATCTGCGCCGCGGCGATCGTCTACTTCGTGGCCGGCCCGCGACGCCGCGTGTTCGGCGGCGGAGGCATGATGGGCACGCGCCGCCGCTGGCTCTAGCCGCCGCGGGTGCGTGAATAGGCTCCTCCCATGGAGGAGGGGCTCGCAGCCGGCGTCCGCGAGGTGCTCGGCGAGCACGGCCTGGACGCCGGAGATCTGCGCCTGACGCGGATTGCAGGCGGGGCGTCGCGCGAGAGCTGGCTGGCCGATGACGGCGCCGAACGATGGGTTCTTCGGCGAGACCCCAAGGGCACCGTCTCGTCGGTGCCCATGGAGGGCGAGTTCGTGCTGCTTCGCGCGGCACACGAGGCGGGCACGCCGGTGCCAAGCCCGCTCGCGGTCGAACCCGACGGCGGCAGATTCGGGTCGGCGGGCATGTTGATGGCGTTCGTCGAGGGGACTTCCGTCGCGCCGCGGGTCCTCCGCAAGCCGGAATACAAGGAGGCCCGGGCGAGGCTCTCCGTTCAGCTCGCTGAGGCGCTCGCTCGCATCCACTCGATCGACCCGGCCAAGGTCGACGCGGTCCTGCCGGCGTCGCAGCCTGACCCGGCACTCGCACAAATCTCCGAGTGGGAGCATCAGCTCGACGAGATCGGCGAGCCTCTGCCGGCCGTCGAGGTCGGCCTGCGCTGGCTGCGGGCACATGCGCCAGAACCGGCCGAGCCGCGACTCATCCATGGCGACTTCCGGCTGGGCAACTTCATCGTCGACGAGGGCGGCCTCGCCGCCGTGATCGACTGGGAGCTCGCCCACCTCGGCGATCCGGCGGAGGACATCGGCTGGCTCTGCATCCGCTCGTGGCGCTTCGGCAATGACGACCGACAGGTCGCGGGCGTCGGCGTCCTGGACGAATTCCTCGCGGCCTACGAGGCGGCGGGAGGGGAGGCACTAGATCCGGGCCGGATCCGGTACTGGGAGGCGTTCGGCAACGTCAAGTGGGCGGTGATCTGCGCGAAGCAGGCGCACGACCACCTGACCGGAGTCCGGCGCAGCCACGAGCTCGCCTCCCTTGGTCGCCGGATCTGCGAACCGGAGTGGGATCTACTCCAACTCATTCGTGGAGCCGCCTGATGCAGGATCGGCCCACCGCCCCGGAGCTGCTCGAATCGGTCGCCGAGTATCTGGTCTCCGAGCTCCGGCCCGAGGTGCCACGCGAGCAGCGCTTCAAGGTGCTGGTGGCCGCCAACATCTGTGCGGTCGTCGCCCGCGAGCTCCGGGCGGGAGACCCTCCGGACCGCGAGGATCTAGCCCTCTTCAGTGAGCTGCTCGGGGACCAGGCCGAGGACGTCCATGCCGCGGCGAGCGAGCTCTCGCGGCGGCTGCGGGCCGGAGAGCTCGATGATCGGATCGATCAGCTTCTCCCTCGCCTCGAGGAGCACGTCCGCCGCAAGCTCGAGATCGCGCGGCCGGGATACGACCAGCTCTAAAGGTTGGTCTGGTGCTTGCCGGCCCGCCCGGCGTCCGTCTTCTCATAGAAGCGGCCGAGCAGCTCCAGCGTCTCCTGTGGGTCCGCGCAGGTGTAGGCGTTCCAGGCCTCGGCACGGAGCTGCTCGTCAAGCGTCTTGCCCACCGTGTCGAGGATGGTCTGCTTGGCCGAGCGCACCGCCCGCTGCGAGTTCCGCAGGATCTGCCGGGCGACGGTCTC
>DATFPJ010000215.1:0-3994 GCA_035264865.1 Solirubrobacterales bacterium | reverse complement strand
CGACGATGAGAAGCTCAAGCGCGAAGGGAAGATCGACCGAGCCGTTTCAAGCGTCAAGGACAAGGTCGACGACGCGGCCGACAAGGTGAAGGACAAGATCGGCTCTGACGATTCGCGCGACTGAACCGCCCGCCTGAGAACAGAAGAGCTGAGCAGGGACACGAGGCCGGGGCCGAGAGGCTCCGGCTTCGTTTTTTCGCGGAGAAGTACGGACTCGACCGCGCAGTTCTCCCCGATGAACTTCCGCCGGCTGGGCGGCAGACTCCCCACTGCGTCAGGGGAAGAAGGAAACCGCAGGGAATCAGCCGCCCGCCGCCGATTTCGACTCTCGGGCCGCCCTAGGGGGGCGGCCCGTTTCATCTCTGGACCCAGGCTTCGTCGCCGACCAGCGCCTCGGCCATCGCGCTCGGAGGAGCGGCCTCGCCTCGGAGCTCGAGCAGATGGATCGCGACGACCGCGATGGCGAGTCCCTCGATCGGCTGGAGGAGGCCCTCGGCCGCCAGGTTGACGGCCGTGAGCTCGGCGATCCCCTCGAACGGTGCCGCGATCGCCTGTACCGCGACCTCCGTGACCGCGATCGCGCCCACGACGGTCACGAAGACCCTTCCCGCCTGTCCGCGGACCAGATCGACGCTCCGTCGCATCGACTCCCATACGCCGCGATGCTCGAGCTTCAGGATCGCGGGCGCAATCGCGAGATAGGTGAGGAAGATCAGGCCCGGCACCACAAGGAACAGGAACCCGATCGCGAACCCGATCGTGATCAGCAGGTCGAGGGCGATCAGCCGCTTGATCGGCATTGAGCGAATCAGCGTCCGGGGCGAAGGCAGTGGCTGGCCCGCGCGCCAATCGACCACGGCCGCGGCCGTCAGGCCGGCGTAGACCGCCTGACCCAGGAGGTTGACCGCCGCCGTCAGGAGCGCGACCCCGGCCGTCGCGAAGTCCAGGAGGGTTCTCAGGTGCTCCACGTGAGATCCCTCGAGCACGCCATCGAAGATCGACTGAGGCAGGAGCACGACGACGGCGGCGGGGACGAGGAACGTCCAGCGGCGCTTGTAGATCCGCCACATCTCCCCGAACACCTCGCGCGGCGAGAGCTTTGCGGGCGGAGGGGGCGTCACGACTCGACCAGGTGCGCCAGCGGATTGGTCGGGATGTGGATCCAGCCCTCGCGCGCTGCCCGATCGGCCTCCTCGCCGGCCTGCGGCGGCTGGGTCAGACCCACGGCGGCGGCGCGCGCGACCAGCGAGCAGACCAGAGCGTCGAAGCAATTGTGGTCGGACGCGGCGAGGTCCCGCTGCATGCCGCTCATCTCGATGCCGCCGAGGCCCTCGTCGAGCTGGGAGAGCAGCTCGGGCAGACGGGCTGCCCCGACCCTGCTCTTGTAACCGGTCGCGGACAGCCCCCATGAGGTCAGCGCGGGAGCCGGGTAGGTCTCGATGACCTTGCCGGAACCCGCGCGATCCACCGGCTCACCGCGGGCTGCCAGCCGGTCGAGCAGAAACGCACAACGCATCGCCACCACGCCGATCAGGTCGGTGGAGACGCTGAGCGGCCGGCGCGCGCCTCCCTCGATCAGCCTGCGGTCGGTTAGCCGGAAACTGAGGTGGAAGCGGTAGAGGTCCTGATCCTCGCCGCTGCCCGGCCATCCCGCGCGGTTGCGGTGGGCGCTGACCGCCTCGACGAACTCGTCCGGCCACCCGAAGGGAGCGTCGATCCCGACCTTGTCCGCGAACGAGATCGAGTCCAGCAGCTCCTGGTCGTCGAGACCTGGGCGAAGCTCCCGGACTACCGGCGCCTCGCCGGTCCAGTCGGTCAGACAGGCGCTGGTGTTCGCCGGCTGCGCAGCGAGATCGATCCCCAGCGTCCTCACCCCGCGATCCTAAGCTCGATTCCCAGCGAATCTCGGCGGGATGCGGGTATAGACCCGGTGATGCAGGAGATCCTCCCCGGCGTCTGGCACTGGACGGCGACGCATCCGAACACCGGGAGCACCATCAGCTCGTACTGGGTGCCGCCCTCTCGCGCGGTGATCGACGCGCTGCTGCCGGACGAAGGCATCGACGCCTTCGCCGACGACCCGCCCGAGCGAGTCCTGCTGAGCAACCGCCACCACCTCCGCCATGCCGAGCGCTTCGCCGAGCGCTTCGGCTCTTCGATCGCCTGCTCCGCGCCGGGGATGCACGAATTCGAGGGCGGTCCGCCGGTGGAGAGCTTCGACTTCGGCGACGAGGTCGCTCCCGGCATCGACGCGTTCGAGGTGGGCGCGATCTGTCCCGACGAGAGCGCCCTGCTGATCCATGAGGCGCGTGCGCTGTCGATCGCCGACGGCATCCGCCATTACGACGGCCGCATGGACTTCTTCTCAGACTCGCTTCTTGGTGACGATCCCGAGGGTGTCAAGTCCGGCCTCCGCCGCTCCTACGCCGGGCTCCTCGACCTCGACTTCGACAGCCTGCTCTTCGCCCACGGGGACCCCATCGTCGGGGGCGGAAAGAACGCCCTGCGCGAGTTCGCCGACGGCGGGATGTAAACAGGCGAGGTCGGGCGGGTCCGTACCCTCCACGCGTGGCTCGCGACGACTTCGAGCTGGGGGACGGACGGCCCGACATCTCGGCCGCGGGCGGCGTGCTGATCCGCTCCGGCCAGAGCGGTCGGGAGGTCGCGGTGATCCATCGCCCGAAGTACATGGACTGGTCGTTGCCCAAGGGCAAGCTCGAGCCCGGGGAGGGGTGGCTGGAGGCCGCCCTTCGCGAGGTGGAAGAGGAGACCGGCTACCGCTGCGAGCCGAGTGTCGAGCTGCCGCGCGTCTCTTATCTCGACCGCAAGGGCCGCCGCAAGCTCGTCCGCTACTGGCTGATGGATCCTGTCTCAGGCGAGTTCGAGCCGCACGGCGAGGTCGATGAGCTTCGCTGGCTCGAGCGGGCCGCGGCCGAGGAGATCCTCAGCTACCCGCACGACCGCGAGCTGGTGCGTAAGGCGTTGCGGCGCCACCGCTGGCGGAGGCTGCTCAGGAAGTAACGGCCTGGGCCTAGGATGGACTGAGGATCAGCCCCAAATCGTGGGGCCCTCGACCGAAGGAGCGGTATGGCGGACAACACCGAGACTGCGATCCTCGCCGGAGGGTGCTTCTGGGGAGTGGAGGACCTGCTTCGCAAGCGCGACGGCGTCATCTCCACCCGCGTCGGCTACACCGGCGGCGAGAACGCGAACCCGACTTACCCCAACCATCCCGGCCACGCCGAGGCCGTCGAGATCGTCTTCGACCCCGAGCGGATCTCCTACCGGGACCTCCTCGAGTTCTTCTTCCAGATCCACGATCCGACGACGAAGGACCGCCAGGGCAACGACATCGGGTCGAGCTACCGGTCGGAGATCTTCTATACGACCGACGAGCAGCGCCGCGTGGCCGAGGACACGATCGCCGACGTCGACGCCTCCGGCATCTGGCCGGGCAAGGTCGTCACCGAGGTGAGCGAGGCGGGCCCTTTCTGGGAGGCCGAGCCGGAGCACCAGGACTACCTGCAGCGCTATCCGGACGGCTACACCTGCCACTTCGCCCGCTCCGACTGGAAGCTGCCGCACCGCGAGACGGCGGCCAACTAGCGGGTCGCGCTCAGCCGTGAGCCCGCGAATCGAGAGCGAGCCAGGCACCGAGCTGCAGGAGGTGTGGGTCGACCTCACGCCGGCGGAAGCCGCGGAGTTGCTCGTCGCCCTCGAGGACCGCGCGAACGACCCGGAGGCCGACCCCGACTGGCACATCCACCTGACCGACTCCGCCGGCCGCGAAGTGACGATCGCAATCGGCGGCGGCGAAGACCGTCCTCATCGGCATTAGCTCAGCAGGACCTGTTCCGAAGATGCCGCCGAGGGCGCCCCTGTAGGTTGCGGGCGTGAGCGTCCAGCCCGCGCTTGACGAAGACGTCGCCTTCGCCGGTGCCGCGCGCATCGCGGAGCTCGTGCGAGTCAAGGAGATCTCTCCCAGCGAGCTCGT
>DATFPJ010000214.1:0-4861 GCA_035264865.1 Solirubrobacterales bacterium | reverse complement strand
TGATCAGCCATCAGGGCGAGTGTGGCCCGAACGGGACGACCCCGATCGGGGACACCGCCGACATCGCCTTCGGCATCCGCGTCCAGCCGCTGGACGACCAACAGGACCTGATCAACGACATCCGCGCGCAGATCCATCCAGACGGCGGTCCGGCACCTCCGGCCGGGACCACCATCGAGCTCGCCGGCCTCCCGGTGCTGGCGGCCGAAGCGAACACCGACCTCTCCCACAGCCGATGGTGGCTGCCGCTGGTCGGCCTGGTGGCCGTGGGTGCCGTGTTGGCCGGGATCTACCGCTCGGTGCGCCGCGCGGTGATCCCGCTCCTGCCCGTGCTGATGGCGACAGGCTGGTCGGGCCTCGTCATCGCTGCGCTGGGCATCTCCCTCAACCCGATGTCCGCGACGCTGGGCGCGCTGGTGATCGCGATCGCGACCGAGTTCAGCGTGATCCTCTCGGCCCGCTATGCCGGCGAGCGGCGAGCCGGCCTCCCGGTCGGCGAGGCGCTTCGCCGCACGTACCTGCGCACCGGCGCCGCCGTCCTCGCCTCCGGGATCACGGCGATCGCCGGGTTCGCGGTGCTCGCCATCGCCGGGATCCCCTTCCTGGACGACATCGGCCTGATCTCGGTCGCACCGGTCCTCCGCGATTTCGGCCTGGTTACGGTCGCCGACCTGCTCGTCGCGCTCGCGGGCGTGATGCTCGTGCTGCCGGCGGCGGTCGTCTGGGCGGAGGAAGGCTTCCAATTGCCCAGCCGGGCGCGCCCGGCCCCGCTCGCGCCCAGCCAGTCGGCTCCATAGGGGAGCATCTGGGGCCGTGGAGGACGGCGACCGACGAGAGGACGGCTCGGGACAGGGCCCGCGCCGCGCCACGATCTACTCGCTGATCGTGGGCATCGCCTTCATCGCCCTGATCGCGGTGGCGGGGATCAACACGATCTCCACCGAGGACAAGGGCGTGCTCGGGTCAAGCAACGAGGGCGACGCGCCGCTCGCCCAGTTCGCCGTCCCTGACGCGCGCGGTGACGTGAGCGGCGACGCGAACATCGCGCAGGACGACTGCGACTCGGCCCGCATCCCCTGTCCCGAGGACAACCGCAGGACTCCTGCCTGCGAGGTGAACGTTCCGGGCGCGATCCGGGTCTGCGACCTGTTCGACCGCCCGCTGGTCCTGTCCTTCTGGTTCACCCGCGGGGGCGACTGCGAGGATCAGGAGGACGTCTTCGAGCGCGCCTATCGTCGCTACTCGCCGCGCGTCAACTTCCTCGCGATCGACGTCCGCGACTCGGAATCCGAGGTCCACGACCTGATCGCCGAGCGCCACTGGACCCATCCGATCGGGCTCGACCGTGACGGCGCCCTCTCCAACCTCTACCGCGTGGGCGGCTGTCCGACCTTCGTCTACGCCTACCCCGGGGGGATTCTGCAGGCGACCTCGATCGGACAGCTCAGCGACCGCGAGTTCTTCGGCAGGGTCGACCGCCTCGTCGCGGCCTCTCGGCAACGAGCGGAGACCCTCCGGTGATGGAGCGGGTGCCTGAGGACTGGGAGGCCGCGCCGGAGCCCGGCTGGGTGGCGCCCGCCCTGGCGGAGGAGTTCTCGGGCCTCTCGATCGCCACGACGTCGCTCGCGACGACTCCCGGGCGCAGCCCGGAGGCGCTCAGGGAGCGGCTGCGCGAGCTCAGCGACCGGATCGCCGGCCCGCAGGCGATCCAGCTGCGACAGAAGCCGATCCCGTGGGCATACCGGGTCTTCTTCCGTCACATCGGGCTCGATCCGGACACCACGTGGACGCCCATCGAGCAGCTGATCTTCGAGCGCATCCACGACGGCCGCTTCACGAGCCGCAACCGCGTGGACGACGCGCTCACCATCGCCACCGTGGAGGTCGGGGTGGCGCTCCGGGCGTTCGACGCAGACCGGGTGAGCGGTGCCGTCGGACTCCGCCTCTCCGAGCCGGGGGAGAAATTCGAGGGCCGGACGAGCCCGCTGCCGGAGGGCACGATCGTGATCGCCGACGAGGAGCGAGCTCTCGGGATTCTCTTCGGCAGCACGGCCGAGGGACGCGGTGTCAGGCGCGGGACCAGGTGTGTGGTGCTCGGGGCGATCGGCGTGCGCGGCGTGCCGGATATCGCCCTGGAGGAGGCCTTGTGGGTGGCGAGTAGTGCGCTTCGGGCGTAGACTGGGTATGTGATTCGAGGGTGCGCGTAAGCGCAACCCGTGTCATGAAGAGGAGGCCCTGATGCCCGAGGAGTTGCTCGAACTCACCCAGCTTCCGGAGGTGATCGCTCCGGAGGAGTCCCTGGTTCCTCCCGCACCGCCGGAGGGCCTCGACACCGCTCTCTACGAGTACGACGAGCTCGCCTCGCGGGCGAACCTGCGTCGCCAGATCGCGGGGCTCGAGCTCCAGCTCGCGCGGCTCTTCGGCTCCGCCTTCCCTCGCACCGGGATCGATTACGGGGTCGCCGGGATGGGCGGGCCCCGCCTGCTCTCGGTCGACGAGCTCGAGACGATCCGGGACGGCCTGGTGCAGCGGGTGAACGACGTGCGGCTCACGCTGAACGACGCCTCCTACGTCGAGCAGAAGAACCGCGAGCTGATCGAGTCGATGACCGCCGACCCCGTTTCGCACAAGTGGGTCCGCGTCAACAACGCGGACATCGGCGAGCCCGGCTGCAAGCACTGGCACGTCACTCCCAGATTGGGCCCGGTCGGCATGCTGATGGGCTGGTGGCGGGTCAAGGTCTCCTCCGGTTGCCCGTTAGCCGAGGGGCTTCGGCCCCCTGATCGATACATGCCGACGAAGCGACAGCGCCGCAAGCGGCGGCGGCGTCAGCCAGCGGCGCAGAGCCGATCGACCGGTGCGCCGCGGCCGGCTGGCGACTCGCTATCGGGGCAGGCCGTACGCCGACAGCGCAAACGGTCCGACCCTATAGCGCTCGCTACCGGCCGCGGTCATCCGGCCGATCGGCCCAGAGCACCGTGGGGTGACTTCCCGCTTTCGGAGATCGTCATCTTCATCGGCATCGTCGTGCTCATCGTGGGTTTCTTCATCCCGCCTCCCCAGGGCTTCGTGATGATCGCGGTCGGTCTCGGGCTGGGCTCCCTGGCCGGCCTCGAGCTCTCCATCCGCGAGCACTTCGCTGCCTACCGATCCCACACGCTGCTCCTCTCCGCCGCGGTGGGGGTGCCGGTCTTCGGCGGGCTCTTCCTCGGGACGAGCTTGAGCCCGGCGATCTGCGTGATCGCCGGGCTGCTCGCTTTCGGCGGCGCCGCCTGGCTGTTCACCTCGGCGTTCCGCCGTCGCTCCGGGGGCGCCCTCTACCGCCTCCGGGGCTGAGCTCTCAGTTCCCGCCGAGCTTCGCCTCGAGCGCGGCGACCAGGATCCGCCGCTGCCGGTCGGTGAGCGTCCCGACGCGCTTGCCCTCGCTGAGCGCGGTCGAGGAGAGAAGCTTCCGGGAGCGGGCGCGGCCCCATCGACGCTGGCTGCAGAGCAGCTCGCTGAGGCTCATGCTGTCCGCCTCCCACGGGGACTCGACAATGACCTCGGTGACGCCGCGACGGCCGGCGGAGACTTCGCGCTTCAAGGCAGCGCGTGCGAGGCGAACCTGGTTGGCCCGCGCTAGCGCCTGCATGCACTGTGAGTTGTCGGGCCGTCGGTCCGACTGGATCTGGCGTTCGACGATCTCGGGCTGGATCCGCCGATGGGGGATGGGCAGTGGACGGGCAGGGGCAATCGTCGAAGCAGCAGCAGCAGACATCAGTTCTCCCTCCTGCTAGATCAGGATTCTTTGGCGGGCTTTCCTTGCAGCCAGCGGCCCCAGTCGCTCTGTTCGAGCCGGGGGAAGTGGACGGTCCTCTCCTTGGATCTGTTCCCGTCCGCTCCCTGCCCCGGAAGCGCGCGGCGAGGCGAAACTTATACGGCTCGCGCGCCGACGGTCAACACCCGAAAAATCATCCCGTTCGCTAAGAGCAGACGTTTCGTCGGAGAGCCAATCGCCCGTCCATCGGGGCCGGCGAACGGTCTCGCGACGTACCCCTCACAAGCAGGTAGGGCGCCTCGACCGGGACCTGAATTTTCTCTAGCCGGTCGGAAGATCAGGGAACTGGCGCCGGACGTCGGCGAAGATCTCGAGCGCTCGATCGAGGTGCTCGTGCTCGTGGGTCGCCATCAGGCTCGTTCGCAGCAGTGCCCCGCCGGGCGGGACGGCGGGGTGGAGGGCGACGTTGGTGTAGACGCCGGCCTCGAAGAGGGCCTTCCAGAGCAGCACGGCCTGCCAGTCCTCTCCGACGATCACCGGGACGACCGGCGTGGTGGCCTGGGTGCCATCCGGGAGCGTGCCCGGCTCGACCACCCTGAGGCCGAGGTCCCGGAACCCGCGCCGGAGGTAGGCGGCGTTGTCGAGCAAGCGGGCCATCAGCTCTGGCCCCTCCGAGCGGATGATCCGCAGCGCGCCCAGCGCGGCGCCCACCGCCGCCGGGACCGCGGAAGCGCTGAAGATGAATGACCGCGAGGCGATGCGCAGGTACTCGACGACCTCCTCGGAGCCGGCGATGAAGCCGCCGCACGAGGCGAGGCTCTTCGAGAACGTCCCCATGCGCAGGTCGACCTGGTCCTCGAGTCCAAAGAGCTCGCAGGCGCCCGCGCCCCGGGCGCCCAGCACGCCGACGCCGTGCGCCTCATCGACCAGCAACCGGGCGCCGAAGCGCCGGCAGAGCTCGACGATCGGCGGCAGGTCGCAGACGTCGCCCTCCATCGAGAAGACGCCGTCGACGACCACGAGCACACCGCTGTCGTCGGCCGCGGCTCGCTCCAGCATCGTCTCCAGCTTGTCCATGCGGTTGTGGCGGAAGGGCCGGAGGCG
>DATFPJ010000213.1:0-2293 GCA_035264865.1 Solirubrobacterales bacterium | reverse complement strand
ACGTGATGTAGAGGAGGTAGACCGCGGAGAGCACCTGCCCCGCAAGCCCCGTGCCGAGCACGTCGTGGAGGAAGACCGCAGGATCGAGTCCCCCGAACAGGGCGCGGTCGAGGTCGAGCAGGACCGCGTCGAAGGTCGCCTCGCGTACGAGAGGGAGAAAGCTCTTGAGGTTGCGGTAGGCGAAGTAGGTGACGTAGAAGCTCAGGACCGTGGTGAGCGCGACGAGCAGGCGCCGGCGCGTCCAGCGCTCGCGCCAGACGCCCGCGATCTCCGCACCGAGGCGGTCGGGCGACCACCCCGCCCGCGACGCTCCCCGCACGAGCACGTCGAGGAAGAGGAAGAGCACGAGGCTCGCCCCGATGATGAAGACCCGCGAGCGGTAGGCGACCACGGCGTCGGGGTCGCGCACGGGAAGCTCGGCGGCCGCCGCGACCCCAAAGGTGAGCAACAGCATCCCGGCGGCGAGCAGGAGGCTGGAGACGTACGGTGCGCGCGCGAGCACGTTGAAGCGCGGGGCGCCGCCGCCCGGGGAGGGAAGGATCGAGTCGGGGAGCCTCATCGCGATCGGGCGAGAGTAGCGTCGCGCCCGCGCCGCGTCGACCGCCGCGGGGGCGCGGAAGGACCGGTCGGCGGCGGCCCCGCTAGTGGTCGCTCCTGCAAGACGCCTGTCGTTTGCAGGAGAGTTGGTGTGTCCAGGTGAATCGCATCGTCGTCCTGGTTCGGCGACGATGGGAGCGGAGATGGCGGCGCACGCCAAGCAGATCGAGATCGCGGTCGGCGATCGGCCGGTACTGGAGAAGTGGGCGAACGCCCGCGCGGCCGAGCGGCGGCTGGTCGACCGCGCGCGGATCGTGCTGCTGGCCGGCGAGGGCCGGCCGGCCAGCGAGATCGCCGAGCGGGTGGGCTGCTCGCTGCCGACGGTCAAGACGTGGCGCTCGCGCTATGAGCGCGATGGCCTCGATGGCCTGCACGATCGGCCCAAGTCGGGGCGGCCGCTGACGCATGACCAAGAGGTCCGCGCGAAGCTGATCGCGTTGGCCTGCACACGTCCGCCAGACACCGACGAGGGCGTGCGCCGCGAGCGCTGGACGCACGCCGAGCTGGCCGCGCAGGTGGGCATGTCGGAGTCCCAGGCGCACGCCATCCTGCGCGCCGCCGACATCCGCCCGCACCTCACCGAGCACTGGGTGATGAGCGAGCTGGGTCCCGACTTTGACGCGCAGGCGGCCGAGGTCTGCGGGCTGTATCTCGATCCGCCCCAGAACGCGATCGTCGTCTCGATCGACGAGAAGACCTCGATCGCGGCGCGCGAGCCGGCCCGGCCGGACACCCTCCCGGCGCCCGGAAAGCCGGCCCGCCGTGACGGCGAGTACGTCCGCAACGGCACCACCAACCTGTTCGCCGCGCTTCAAGTCCACCATGGCGAGGTTCAGGGCATGACGTCGGCGACGCGCAACCGCTGGGATTTCATGGCCTTCCTGGAGCAGCTCGAGACCGAGATCCCGGCCGGCCAGCGGGTGATCGCGATCCTCGACAACCTCTCCACCCACAAGACCCGCGAGGTCGAGGACTGGCTGGCCGAGCACCCCCGCTGGCAGTTCGTCTTCACCCCCAAGCACGCCTCCTGGCTCAACCAGGTCGAGTGCTTTTTCTCGATCCTCGCCCGCCGACTGCTGCGACACGGCGCCTTCAGCGGCCCCGAGGACCTCGCTACCCAGATGCTGGCCTTCGTCGAGCACTACAACCTCACCGCCCAGCCGTTCAAGTGGACGTACACCGGCAAGGTGCTCACCGCATGAGGCAAATAACTAGCCGGAGCGACCACTAGGGGGTCAGCTGGATCGCGCCCATCGCCGCGGTCAGGACCACGGCCGCGATCCGCAGGCGCGTGCTCTCCGAGAGCCCGGCCAGCGGAAGCAGGCCGACGATGTACCAGGAGTGCAGCCAGGTGGTGGTCGCGAGCAGCGCGACCGTGACCCAACCGGCCGCGTCGATCCAGCGGCGCGTCCGCGCCCCCCAGGCGAGCAGACCGATGGTCGACACGACGAAGATCGCCGTGCCGAGGTGGCGGATTACCGGCAGGGGATACTCGCTTCCGAGCATCCGGCTCAGGTCGCGCGGGACGCTCTGGCGCGAGGATCCCTGTCCCTGCTCGAGCAGGTTCGAGACGCTCCCCAGGAGGTCGGGACCGAACACGGCAAACGAGAGGGCTCCGACCAGGGCGGCTCCCGCGAGCGCGCCGACGAGCGCGCGTCCGCGGCGCCGTCCCCCGACGAGCAGGGCGAGAAGCGCG
>DATFPJ010000212.1:0-10972 GCA_035264865.1 Solirubrobacterales bacterium | reverse complement strand
TAGCTGCGGCCGGCGGGCATGGGCGGCAGTCTCTCACCAAAGGGCCCGGCGGAAACCGCCGCCCACGCCTCCTCATTTGAAGGAAACCTGCCCCACCGCCTCGCGGATCTTGTCGACGATGGTCTGGGCGAGCTCCACCCCTTGTTTCCCCTGAAATCCCTTCATCGCCGCGACCATCCCGACCATCAACAGGGCGACGAGCAGGATCAGGCCGACGTACTCCACCGTCCCCTGCCCGCTCTGCGGAGAGGTGCCCAGGACCCTGCGGCTCGCCTCGTAGGTGGCGAACTGGACTCGGGCAATCAGTTCTCGCATCGACGCAACCTCCTTGGGCTCGTTTCCGCGAGCCTGGCCCACCGCGCCGCGCGCGGGGCGATCGCTCTGTGGCGGAAGCGGCACGACTTCGCCGCAACATGCCGCGGTCCCTCCTGGGGGCTGGAGCTGGGGCGGATCGGTCGCATAGAGTGGCCTCGATGACCGAGCCCCAGGGCGAAGGTGCGGAAGCGGTCCGTCACGAGCAGCGCGCGAGCGCGCAGATCCTGGAGCTGGAGCGCGACCTCGAGCGCGAACGCGGGAAAGCCCAGCAGGCCCTCGAGGCACTCCAGCGCCGACTCGAGGAGGCGGAGGCGCGCGCGGCCGAGAACGTCAGGGTCACGGACACCAGATCCCAGGAGCCGGAGCCGGTCGCGGAACGCGATAGCTCCGAGGCGACCGGCGAGCTGGAGCGCCGCCTCCGCGCCGAGTTCGAGCGCAAGCTCGCCAAGCAGATCAAGCGGATCAGGGCCGAGGCGGGCGTCCACGCGCGGGAGGAGATCGAGGCCGCGCGCCAGGCCGCGGAGCAGCGCTTCGAGGCGGAGCGCGAGGCCCGAGAGGAGGCCCGGCGACGGGAGCGGGAGGCCGCCGCCACCGCAGCGGAGGCCGCCGACCGCGGTCTCGACGAGCTGGCGGCGCAGATCGAAGCCGCCGGCAGGCGAGTGGACGCGGCGGTGGCAAAGCTGGAGGCGGACACCCGCGGCCGCCTTCGGGAGGAGACCGAGCGGGAGCGAGCCGGGTTGGAGGCGCAGGTCAAAGCGGACGCCGCGGATTGGATCCGCAGGCAGACCGACGACCTCGAGCGCCGAGCCGAGCGGGCCGCAAAGAGCGAGCTGACGAAGGCCAAGCGGGCAGCCGAGCGTCGGCTCGCGGAGCGCGAGCGCGAGCTGGCCGCCGAACTCGATCAGGCCGCTCGGGCTCTACGGACGGCCGAGAACCAGGTGAGGGAGGCCGAGAGCCGGGCCGAGGCCGCGGAACGCAGGCTTGGTGAGACCTCGGATGAGGAGCTGCGTCGGGCCGCCGATCGGCGCGCCGCGCGCCTCCGCGCGATCGAGGACCGCATCGGGATCGTCGTCGAGAAGGCCGCCGGGGCCGAGGCCCATGCCGCCACCGCTGACGTCGAGCTGCCCGCGGTGAAGATGGAGCGCGAGACCGACGAGCAGGACGCGGTCGCAGCCGCGCCGACGAGCCCCGAAGTCTCCCCGGGCCAAGCCCGTCTGGACGTCAACAAGGCGACCTTCGACCAGCTCCGCGAGCTCGGCATGACGGTCACCCAGGCGACCAGGGTGATCGCCTACCGCGAGCGCGTGAACGGGTTCGCGTCGCCGGACGACCTCGCAACGGTGCCGGGACTCTCGAAGAAGTTCGTCGCCGGGATCCGGGGCCGCCTCACCGCCTAGGCGACCAGGCTGCTCCAGAAGGGGGCGAGCCTGGCGCGATAGGCATCCGCCGTCTCGGGCGGGCCCTGGCGCGGCGCGCGATCCGAGCCGAGCGCCTCGAGCGTGGCGAGCACGGAGCGCGACAGCGCTCCGAGCGCGTAGCCACCCTCGAGGCAGACGAGCAGGGGCGCATCGAGCTCCGCCGCCAGGTCCCGCATCGTGGCCGCCATGTCCGCGTAGGCGGTCTCGTCGAGCTCGCAGTTGGCCAGCGGATCCTCGCGATGGGCGTCGTAGCCGGCCGAGATGCAGAGCAGGTCCGGGCGCCACTCGCGGGCGATCGGAGCGATGACCTGCTGGACGAGCGATAGGAACTCGTCCGGGCCGCTCCCGGGAGGGACCGGCAGGTTGACCGTGAAGCCCTCCGCCTCCCCGCTGCCCAGGTCGCTCGCCGCCCCGGTTCCCGGATACAGAGGGCTCTGGTGGATGCTGGAGTAGAGGACCTCCTTCGAGCCGTAGAAGATCTCCTCGGTGCCGTTGCCGTGATGCACGTCCCAGTCGAGGATGAGGACGCGTTCCGCGCCGCGCGACAGGGCGTGCGCCGCGGCGACCCCGACGTTGTTGAACAGGCAGAAGCCCATCGCCCGGTCGCTCTCGGCGTGGTGGCCGGGCGGTCGCAGCCCGCAGAACGCGAAGCCGCCCTCCTCCAGCAGCCGCTCCGTCGCATGCGCCGCGCCGCCGGCCGCGTGCAGCGCCGCCCCCCACGAGCCGGCGCTGGCCACCGTGTCGAGGTCGATCATCCCGCCGCCCCGCTCCGAGAGCGCCTCGATCGCCTCCACGTGCGCGGCGTCGTGCACACGGAGCAGCTGCTCGAGGTCCGCCGCCGGTGCCTCGACAAGCTCGAGCCCGAGCCAGTCGCGCTCGGACATGGCCTCTTCGATCGCGACCAACCGCCTCGCGCTCTCGGGATGGCCCCCCGTGTCGTGCTCATAGGAGCTCGGATGACGGACGTAGAGCTGGGCGATCGAAGTACGGTAATCGGCCTCAGTGGCGCCCAGCACCCTTTCCGGCAAGAAGGTCGACGTCGTCGTCGTGGGCGGCGGCGCCGCGGGGCTGTACGCGGCCCTGAGCGCCGCCGACTCCGGCGCCCGCGTGGCGATGGTCTCGCGGAAGCCTCTCTCCGAGAGCTCGAGCTTTTGGGCGCAGGGGGGCCTGGCCGCCGCGATCGGCGACGACGACTCGCCCGAGGTGCACACCGAGGACACGCTGACCGCCGGCCGGGGCACCTGTCGCCGTTCGGCGGCCGAGCTGCTCGCGGCCGAGGCGCCGGGCGTGGTCGAGGAGCTCGAGCGCCGCGGCGTCGAGTTCGACCGCGATCCCGACGGCAAGCTCGCCCTCGCCCTGGAGGGTGGTCATTCGCGGCGCCGCGTCGTTCACGCGGGTGGCGCGGGCACCGGGCGCCGAATCACGGAGCGGCTCGCGGCTCTGGCGGCGGAGGACGAGCGGATAGAGGTGATCGACGAGACCTCGATGGTCGCCGTCTGGAGCGATCGCGAGCGCTGCCACGGGGTGATCACGGATCGGGGCGAGATCAATGCGGCGGCCACGATCCTGGCTACCGGCGGCGCGGCAGCGCTCTGGGCGCGCACGACCAACCCCTGGGGCGCGATCGGCGCCGGGCCGGTGATGGCCCACGCGGCGGGCGCCGAGCTGGCGGACCTCGAGCTCTGCCAGTTTCACCCGACGGCGCTCGCCGCGCCCGGGTCGAGATTCGACGGCCTGCTCGTGACCGAGGCGGTCCGCGGTGAGGGGGCCAAGCTGCTCGGCGCGGAGGGCCGGCGCTTCACCGATGAGCTCGCGCCGCGCGACCAGGTGACCCTTGCGGTCCTCGATCGGATGGAGGCGGACGGCACCGACCACGTGCTGCTCGACATGCGCGGGCTGAGCGAAGCCCGTTTCCCGAACGTCTTCGAGGCGCTGCGCGAGGCCGGTTTCGACCCCGACACGCAGCCGATCCCGGTCTCGCCCGCCTCTCACTACGTGATGGGCGGGATCGCCACCGATCTCGAGGGGCGCTCCAGCCTGCCGGGGCTGTTCGCGGTCGGCGAGTGCGCCTGCACGGGGCTCCACGGCGCGAACCGCCTGGCATCGAACTCGCTGACCGAGTGCTTCGTGCTCGGCGCCAGGGCGGCGAGAGCCGCGGCAGCGTCTCGGGGCGGCGCCGACGACGAACCCCCCGAGCCCCCCGCTTGGCGCTTCTCCCCGCCGCCGGCGGAGACCCGCGAGGCGATCTGGGCGCTGGCGGGGCCGCTGCGCAGCGCCGAGGGCTTGGAGCGCCTGCTCGCAGACCCCTATCCGCTGGCGCGCCTGATCGCGCGCTTCGCGCTCGCCCGAGAGGAGTCACGAGGCTCGCACCGGCGCCTGGAGTTCCCCGAGCTCGACCCGGCGTTCGATGGCCGGCACCTCGTCTGCGCGGGCGGGGAGCTGCGCTGGCAGGCCTGGGCATAGTCCTTCGCATACCTAAAATTGCTTAACTCCCGCTTAACCCAATTTTGGGTATGCCCTGGTTCAATCGTCTTCGCCTGAAGGACATCTGGGGCAGGAGAGCCCTGGACAGGCTTCAGGGGGGATAGGAGAGAGAGCCGGATGTATCAATTCAGTCGTTCCATCTACCGGGAACTGGCTCCGCGGATCGACCCCTCTGGGGGCATCGAGCAGACGTACAGCGCCCGGCAGAAGCTCTTGGAGGCCTGCGAGGCCACCATCCAGCGGCTGGTGTCCGACCGCCGTTACTTCGCGCGACCGGCGAAGACCCTGTTCACGGAGGTGCGCGAGTACTTCGCGCTCGCCGAGCAGGTCCGTGTCTACATGGTCATCGAGCGGCACATCGAGTTCGTCGAGGAGTTTCTCGACTCACTGCCCGCCGACGTCACGCTGGACGGGCAGGAGCGGAATTGCCTCGCCAGTACCCGCAAGGGCACCCCGTGCCAGCGGGAGCCGCTGCCGGGCAGGGAGTACTGCCCCTCGCACAAGCACCTCGAGGAGACCTACGAGGTGCGCGAGATCGAAGCCGCAGCGGCGTAGCGCGACCGAGGACGGTCGGGACCCCCGGGCGCGGGGGTCTCGGTCTGCCTCGCGCTTTTGTAGGTTCGCCCCATGCTGCTCGGCGTTGACGTCGGCGGGACGTTCACGGACGCCGCCCTGCTCGACGGCGACGCCCTCCATACCGCCAAGGTGCCGAGCACGCCCGACGATCAGTCGCGGGGGGTGATCGCCGCGGTCGAGGAGGTGCTGCGGCGGGCGGGCGCCGAGCCGGCGCGGGTCGAGGGATTCACCCACGGGATGACGGTCGGCACCAACGCTCTGCTCGAGGAGCGCGGCGCTCGCACCGCTCTGGTCGCGACTGCCGGGCTCGCCGACGTGCTCGAGATCGGCAGGCAGAACCGCCCGACCCTCTACCACCCCTGCCGTGGGCGACCGAGCCCCCTGGTCGACTCTGAGCTGCGCTTCGAAGCGGAGGAGCGGATCGGACCGGACGGAGTGGTGACGGAGCTCGCGGACGAGGAGGTCGCTCGCCTCGTTGCCGAGCTTGGCGACTCCGGCGCCGAGTCGATCGCGGTGTGCCTGCTCTTCGCCTTCGCCGACCCGGCGCATGAGCGGCGGATCGCGGAGGCGCTGCGCGAGGCGCTGCCCGGCGTCCACATCTCGGCTTCGCATGAGGTCCTCCCCGCCTTCCGCGAGTACGAGCGCTTCTCCACCACGGTGATCGACGCCTACCTCTCCCCCCTGCTCGGGCGCTACCTGACTCGGCTGGCGAGCGCCTGCGAGGAGCGCGGCCTGCCGGTGCCGGAGGTGATGCGCTCCTCCGGCGGCACGGCCGAGGCCGCGGAGGCGGCGCGGTCGGGTGCCTGGAGCGTCCTCTCCGGGCCCGCGGGCGGCGCGGTCGGCGCGGGCCTCCTGGCGCGCGCCGCCGGCAACCCCGACGCGATCGGCATCGACATGGGAGGCACTTCCTGCGACGTCTGCGTGGTCGACGCCGGCGAGGTGCGGCGCACCGACTCGCGCGAGATCGAGGGCCGCCCGATCCAGCTGCCGATGGTCGACGTCCATACCGTGGGTGCGGGCGGCGGTTCGATTGCCTGGCGCGATGCCGGTGGCGCGCTGCGCGTCGGGCCGCGCTCCGCGGGAGCGGAGCCGGGACCCGCCTGCTACGGCCGCGGAGGGACGGAGTCCACCGTCACCGACGCCAACCTGCTGCTCGGCTACCTCTCCCCGGATTCCGATCTGGCAGGAGGCGTAGGGCTTGACGCGGAGGCGGCGAGGCGGGCGGTCGCCGACCTCGGCGACGATCTCGGCCTGGCGGAGACCGAGACGGCCGAGGGCATCGTCCGCATCGCGAACCAGGAGATGACCCGGGCGCTTCGCGTGGTCACCGTCGAGCGCGGCGTCGACCCGAGGGGCTACGCGCTGCTCCCCTTCGGCGGCGCCGGTCCGATGCACGCGGCGGCGCTTGCGGAGGATCTCGAGATCGGGCGGATCGTCTGCCCGCGAGCGAGTGGGGTTCTCTCGGCCCTCGGTCTGGTCGCGGCCGGCAGGCGGCGGGATACCGCGCGGACGGTGCTGCTCGCCGGCGATCAGATCACGGCCGAGCGCGTCGCGGCCGAGGTCCGCGAGCTCGGCGCCCCGCTGCTCGAGGGTCTCGAGGACGCCCGCCTGGACGTGGTCTTCGAGCTCCGCTACCGGGGCCAGGCCTTCGAGCTGCCGGTCCCGGGGCCGCCCGAGCCCGACCCGGATCAGCTCGCTGAGGACTTCGCGCGGGAGCACGAGGCTCGATACGGCTACCGCGACCCCGAGGGGCGCTTGGAGCTGGTGACGATCCGCGTGTCCGCGGTAGAGCCCGGTCCGGAGCCGAGGCCCGGTACGGCTGGCGGCGGAGCCCTCGAGGAGAGCGAGCGGAGAGCGCGCTTCGCGGGTGAGTGGATCGAGACACGCGTCCTGCGCGGGGAGCCGGGCGTCGGCGTCGAGGCAGAGGGGCCGTGCGTGTTCGAGCTGCCCGAGGCGACCCTGGTGCTGCCGCCCGGCTGGACCGCGTCGGTGGACGACGCGGGGACCATCACGGCGGATCGGAGGGACCCGCGATGAGCGACCTCGATCCGGTCCTGCTCCAGGTGATGACCGGCGCGCTGCGCGCCGCGTGCGACGAGATGGGCGCGGTGCTGATCCGCTCGGCGCACTCCCCGAACATCACCGAGCGACACGACTGCTCGACGGCACTCTTCGACCCCCGGGGCGAGCTGGTGATGCAGGCCGAGCACATCCCGGTCCACCTCGGGTCGATGCCGGACGCAGTGGCCGCAGTGGTCGACGAGGATCACACCGACGGCGACCTCTGGATCCTGAATGATCCCTACCGGGGGGGCACCCACCTGCCGGACGTCACTCTGATCTCGCCGGTGTTCCACGGCGGCGAGCTGATCGGCTTCGCCGCCTCACGAGCTCATCACGCGGACGTCGGCGGGCCGACGCCGGGCGGGATGCCGGCCCTCTCAACCACGCTCGACCAGGAGGGCGTGGTGATCCCTCCCACGCGCGCGGACGATGACGTGCTGCGCGAGCTCGCGGGTCGGATGCGAAACCCCGAGCAGCGTCTCGCCGACTTGCGGGCGCAGCGCGCCGCCAACCTGACCGGCATCCGCCGGCTCGGCCGGCTCGCCGAGGGGCACGGGATCGAGCTGCTGCGGACCGCGACCGGCGAGATCCTCGACTACGCGGAGCGCCGGACCCGGGCGGCCCTCTCCGAGATGCCCGACGGCGAGAGCACCGCGGGCGAGGTGCTCGAGGGACGCGACGGGGACATCGAGCTGCGGCTACGGGCGACATTGAGGGGCGAGTCGCTCGAACTCGACTTCGACGGCAGCGCTCCGCAGGTCGAGGGCAACCTCAACTGCCCCCTCTCGGTCACCAAGGCAGCCTGCTTCTACGCGGTCCGGGTGGCCTGCGACCCCGACGCGCCACCTTCCGCCGGTGCCTGGCGCCCAGTCACCGTCACCGCGCCGACGGGCTCGGTGCTGAACGCCCGGTCGCCGGCCGCTGTGGTGGGCGGGAACGTCGAGACCTCGAGCCGGGTGGCGGATCTCGTCTTCGAGGCCCTTGCCGCCTTCGCCCAGGTCGGCGCCAACGGGCAGGGGACGATGAACAACCTCACGCTCTCCGCCGGGGGCTGGACCTACTACGAGACGATCGGCGGCGGTCAGGGCGCCTGCCCGGACGCCGACGGGCCGAGCGCGGAGCACGTGGCGATGTCGAACACGCTCAACACCCCGATCGAGGCGCTCGAGACCGAATATCCGGTCCTGGTCCGGGAGCTCTCGGTGCGCGGCGGGAGCGGCGGCGCGGGACGCCATCGGGGTGGAGACGGGATCGTCCGCGAGCTGGAGGCGCGCGAGCCGATGCGCTACACGCTGATCGCCGAGCGACGCCGACACGCGCCGCGCGGCGCCGAGGGCGGGGAGGACGGCGCTCCAGGCCGAGACCTCCTCAACGGCGAGCCCATCGAGGCGAAGTCCGAAGGAGAGCTCGCAGCCGGCGATCGGCTTCGGATCGAGACTCCCGGAGGGGGCGGGTTCGGGTCCGAACCGAATTCCTAGCGATCCCTCAGGTTTCTCGCACGTTGCGCCGATTGGCCGGTCAACCAGGGGAATCGCCGCATGGGAATGCGACATTCGGCACTTACAACTAAGTCTCTGAGTTTGTGGCAAGCACGCACAAGGGTTGTCAAAGCGGGTCCGGTCCTCTAGACTGCGCGCCTCCGAGGGGGCCGAAAGCTCCGAGGGCGCGCCGCAGACGACGTGTCCGCTGTAGGAGCGTCCCGCCCCCGCTCACCCAACTCGAGACTGACTACTTCCTGATCCTTATGCCGATTGCTTTCAAAGAGTGGGCTGTGACCGTCCGCGCGCTCGCCGAGGGCGAGCAGCTCGTCACCCTCCGCAAGGGCGGCATCCGCGAGGACAACAAGCACTTCGAGGTCGAGCACGACCAGTTCTTCCTCTATCCGACCTTCGATCACCAGCGCAACGACCTCGTCCGCGAGTCCCACCATCCGGAGCTGCGGCGGGCGCTCGAGGAGGGGGTCTGGCCTGACGAGGAGCCGCCCCCGCGCGCGCTGCTCCAGGACGGCGGCATCCCCCAGCCCGACCGGGTGAGGATCCGCGCCTGGGCCGAGATCACCGATCACTTCACGACCGATGACCACCGCGTGGTCGAGGCACTCACGCCATTCCATGTCTGGACGCCGGACTACGCCCACAAGCGGCTCTCCTGGAAGCGCCGCCACCCCCTGCATGTGCTGCTCCTCCGGGTCCACCGGATCCCACGCCCGGTCACCGTGCGGGTCAAGGACGAGCACCACGGGTGTCGCTCCTGGGTCGAGATCGACCGAGACCTGCCGTTCGAGGGCACGCCGGTGATGGCGGACGAGGAGTTCGACCGGGCCGCTGAGGCGATCCGCGAGATCTGCCAGGGCGAGCTCGTACCCGCCTAGGGTCGCGGCCCTCCGAGCGCTGAGAGACGCCCGTCGCGCCCTGCTGATCGGCATGGGCGGAGGCGGCGACGTGGTCGGCGCGCTCGCCATTACCGATCTGCTCGCGGGGCTCGGGACGGAATGGGTCCTCGGCGGCGTGGCCTGGGAGCGCTCCCCCATCGACCCGCGTCCCGGACCGCGCTCCCTCGAGGAGATCCGCGGCGGCCGGCCGTGCGGCACCTCGGCCGTCCTCACCGAGGGCGGAACGACGAGCCTGGACGGCATCGAGTTCTCGGAGTCCAAGATGGCCGCGCACCTCGGCCGGCCCGTGCTGCTCCTCGACATCACCCGCGGGCCCCGCGCCCTGGCCACCGGGCTCGCGGAGGCGATGGCGGAGCTCGGCTGCGACGCGATCGCGCTCGTCGACGTCGGCGGAGACGTTCTCGCCCACGGTGACGAGCGGGGGCTCGCGAGCCCGCTGTGCGACGCGGTCGTGCTGGCGGCCGGGATGATCCTCGGCCGGTCCGCGGTGCGCGAGGCAGACGGCGGCTGGCGGGGCGAGGTGATGGCAGCTGTCTACGGGCCGGGTTGCGACGGGGAGCTGACCCCGGAGGAGGTGCTCGCACGGATCACCGAGCTTCAGCCGGCGGAGGCCCTGCTCGGCGCCTGGGGGCTGACGCCCGAGGGTTGTCGGCTGGTCGAGTCAGCTGCCGAGGTCGTCCCGACCGAGGCAAGCCTGATGGCCGTTCGCTGCGCGCGCGGCGAGCGCGGCAGCGCCGCGATTCGGGGTGGCCGCCGGACCGTGGAGCTCACTCCACTCGGCGCACTGACCTTCTTCTTCGATCCCATGAAGGCCGCCAACGCGGGGGTTCCGCTCGCCACCGCGGTCGCCCCCGCCGCGAGCCTCGATCAGGCTCACGACGCGCTGGTCGCGATGGGGATCAGCACCGAGCTCGATCTCGAGCGCGCCCGTGCCGCCGGGAACGCCGAGTAGCCTGACCAAATCGCCTGGGTCGAGACCGATTCGCTCAGCTTCACCGCGCGCCACGACGACGCGGACCTCGCCTGCGCGCATCGCGTTCTGGACGCGCTCGAGGACGTGCGCCTGCGACTGGAGGAACGCTTCGACGAGGTGCCCGGCAATGTCACGATCGTCCTCCACGACAACCCCGCCTGGCTGGCGGCCGCACACCCGCTGCTTCCCGCGGTCCGGTGGTCGGCCGCTCCGGCGGCGCGGCGCTATCTCGCGGGTTGGCCGATGGCGGGCGAGATCCACACTCTCAACGACAGCTGGCTGGACCGAAGATCGGCCGGCGAGGACTCCCTGCGGGCGCTGCGCGGCACCGCCGAGCGCATGTACTGCCAGATCGTGCTGGCGGCGAACAACGAGGAGCTGCCGCCGATGTGGACGCCGCGGCGCTTCCTCACCTACCTGCGCTGGGCCTGGCTCGTGGAGGGTGCGGCCCAGTACTTCACCGGGCAGACCTCCCTCTTCCGCGCCGCCGTGATCACCCGGCTCCGCGAGGGTGACCGCCCCTCATTTCCGCCGGGCCGCCGCGACGCGCTGATCCTGGGCGGAACCGTCTTCGATCTGCTCGACCGGCACGCCGGCCCGGATGCGTGCGTCCGGATGGCGTCTCGGCTGCACCGCGCCGGTCCCCGGGGCAACCTCGAGCTCGCCTTCGGCGCCCGGCTGCGTGAGATCGAGCAGGCCTGGCGCGGGCACCTGGACGAGATCCTCTATCCGCAGTCCGATTCGCTCGAG
>DATFPJ010000211.1:0-2002 GCA_035264865.1 Solirubrobacterales bacterium | reverse complement strand
TCTGCCGCTCCGGCGGGCTCGAGGAGAACCTGAAGGTGGTGAACGCCGCGCTCCGCGAGCGGCGCGACGCGCTGGTCACGGCGCTGCGCGAGCACATCCCCGAGGCCGAGTTCGTCGTCCCCGAGGGCGGCTACTTCCTCTGGCTCGACCTGAATGACGACGTCGACACCGCCGCCCTGCTCGCCGAGGCGAAGGAGGAGGGTGTCACCTTCGTCGCGGGCCCCGACTTCATGATGGAGGGGGGCACCTCCAGCCTGCGCCTCTCCTTCGCCCCGGTCCCGGCGGACGAGGTCGACGAGGGCGTGCAGCGGCTCGCCCGAGCTCTTGCGCGGCTGCGCGAGGGCAGCCGCGCCGGCGCCGAAGCCGCCTAGAGCCGATCCCCCAGGATCTCCTGGGCGCGCCGGTAGAGGTTCAGGTCCTCGACGCGGGTCGGATAGGGCTTGCGCCGCTGGGCGTTGCGGTGCGCCTCGATCGCCCTCGCGATCGAGATCAGCCGGCGTTCTGCGACGTTGCGGTCGGTGATCAGCCTGTGGGTACTCGCTTCCATTCCTTTCCCCCGTTTGTTGAGTGACTTACTCGACTATGCTCCGTCGGAGCCTAGCAGCAAGTCTCCGCCGCCGACCTGAACGCCGGGCTAACGATCGGTAAAGAAGCCGGGTTCGCTACCGGCCGTAGCGGTCCGAGCTGATCACCAGCTGGTCCGGCAGCGGCGGCCGCGGGGGCGGCGCGGGGTCGGCGCGCACCGAGACGGTTTCGGCGACGCTCTTGGAGACGGGGTGGCTGCCGTCGTCGGAGGCGACTACCACCTCCTCCTCATCCGAGCTCTCCAGCTTCCCCTTCAGCCCCGGGCGGAGCCCTGTCCCCTTCAGGTAGTGGAGGATCTCCTCGGCCTCGTTCTCGAAGCGCAGGACGACGACGTCGGCACCGGGCTCGACGTCCGCGAGCAGCACGCCCTCCTCGCGCGCGCCCTCGACGATCGGATGACCATGGGGGCAGGTCTTGGCGTCGCCGATCGCGGCGAGCATCCGCTCCTCGAGGACCGGCGACATCGCGTGCTCGAGCCGCTCCGCCTCCTCGTGAACCTCATCCCAGGGGATGCCCAGGACGTCGGTGAGGAAGCGCTCGATCAGCCGGTGGCGGCGGACGATCGCTTCCGCCTCGCCGCGCCCGCGCTCGGTGAAGGTGAGCGACTTGTCGTCGGCGCGCGCGACGTAGCCGTCGCCCTCGAGCCGCCCGATCATCTCGTGGACGGTCGGCGGGGAGAGCTGCATCGCGCGGGCGATGTTGGCGCCGTTGATCTGGAGCCCGGCCTCCTCCAGCCAGAACATGGTCTGGAGGTACTCCTCCTCGGCGACCGTCGCTTGGGCCATGGGGCTCAGCCTAGCGAGAGCGGCTTCGGCGCTTCTGAAGCGAGCGGCGGAGCGCATCCAGCCGCTCGTCCCACTCGGCGCTCACCATCTGAATCCACTGAGCGGCCTCGTCGAGCGGCTGGGGGCGAAGCTTGTAGTGGGTCTCCCGGCCAACCTTCGACGCACTGACCAGGTCGGCCCCGCGCAGCGCGGAGAGGTGTTTGGCGACCGCCTGACGGGTGATCGGCAGCTGGGCGGCGAGCCCGCTGGCGGTCACGGTCCCGCCCCGTGCCAGCGTCTCGACCACCCGCCGGCGAGTCGGGTCGGCGAGCGCATCGAAGACCGCATCGACGTGTCGGTGCGCGGGTGCCCTCAAGCGACGAGAGTGAGTCTCGAGACGTGTCGGAGCCGCCCGAGCCGCGGACCCCAGTCGCCGAACGCGACTGCTGTGGGCCCGGCGCCGGTGTTCGTCGCCGCCGAGTGTGTCGGCGTCTCGACCACCGTCACCCGCGAGCCCCCGGGCAGCGCCTCGATGGTGAACTCGACGAAGCTCTCGCCCTCGCCTGGGCGCGACCAGGTGAAGGCGAACCTCTCGTTCTCCTCCACGGTCTCGACGGTCCCATTGCGCTCGTCCTCTCCGTCGCGGACGGCGA
>DATFPJ010000210.1:0-3564 GCA_035264865.1 Solirubrobacterales bacterium | reverse complement strand
CGAAGCCCTCGAGGAAGCCGGCGGAGCTGAGCTTGACCAGGTTTCGGAAGCCTTCCTCGTTCGAGGCCAGCAGGGTCAGGTGGTTCCGCTCGTAGCGCGGCTGCTTCGGGGTCTCGACGCGGTCGTCGACCAGGTAGGCCTCGACCCCGATGATCGGCTTGATCCCGGCCGCCTTGCAGGCCTTGTAGTGCTCGACCGACCCGTTCATCACCCCGTGGTCGGTGAGGCCGAGCGCCGGCATGCCGAGCTCCGCCGCCCGGGACGCGAGCTTGTCGATCTTGCAGGCCCCGTCGAGCAGCGAGTACTCGCTGTGCACGTGAAGGTGGACCGCTCCGGCGCTCACCGGTCGATCATGCCAAGCACCTCGGAGCGAACCGCAGGCACAGACTGGGCACGAATTCGTGATACCCCAGTTTGCGGCTTGCGAGTAGGTTCCACTGCGTGATCTGGTTGCTGCGGCATGGGGACGCGGAGGCCGGCGAGGGCAAGCCGGACGCCGAGCGTGAGCTGACCGAGAAGGGCGAGTCTCAGTCCGTGGCGGCGGGACAGGCATTGAAGGAGCTGGGAGTGAAGCTGGATGTCTGCCTGACCAGCCCGAAGGTCCGCGCCAAGAAAACTGCCGAGCTCGCTTCTGCCGCCCTTGATTGCCCGGTTGAGGAGGACGAGCGCCTCGCCGGGGGCGACTTCGATCCGCTCGAGGTGGCCGCGGGGCGCGGCGAGGTCATGCTCGTCGGCCATGAGCCAGACTTCTCCCAGGCCGTCGCCCTGGTCACCGGCTCGCGAGTGAAGATGAAGAAGGGCGGCATCGCCGCGATCGACGACCACATCCTGCACGTCCTCCTCCGCCCGAAGGACCTGAAGCAGATCGCCGCCTGAGAGGTTTTGGTCAGTTCGGGTCGCTATAGCGCCCGTAAGTGACCAAGAACCTGCTGCCTAGGCGAGGCCCTCGGCCTCGTACTCGCGCAGGAAGCCCTCGAACAGGCGGCGGTGGCCCTGCTCGTCGTGGAGGATGTCGATCACCATGTCGTTGGTGACCGGGTCGACCTGGTCGGTCGCCTCGACGATCTTGGTGTAGTGCTCGATCGCGCCGGTCTCCGCCTCGATCACGCCGCGGATGACGGTGACGATGTCCGTCTGGTGCTCGGGGGGCTGGAGATATGACTGCTCGGCCGAGAACTGCTCGGAGCCCGGCACGACCCCATACAGCTCCTTGATCCGCTCGGCGAAGAGCTTCGCGTGGCCGAGCTCCTCGGTGATGTCCTGCTCGAGCGACTCCTTGATCTCCTGCGCTCGGACGCCATCCGGGTTGACCGAGTTGGCGATGTAGCTCATCACCGTCTCGATCTCCATCCAGTAGGCCTTCTCGAGCATCGCGATGATCTCCTCGCGCTTCTCGCGCTGGTCGTCGGCGAGGATGCCCTCGGTGGCGCGTGTGGAGTCGGTCGCCGCCATCGGCCGGAACCCTACCCAAGCCCGCGACGGCCCTAACACCTCGCGGCCGGGCCCCGGGACACGTTCGAGCGATTAGTTACGGGGCCCGCGACGGTCCATATGCGCGACCCCTCGAACAGGAGCAAGCCCGATGAAAGTTGCAGAGATGACGACCTCGGCCGACGGAACGGCCATTGCCTTCGACCGGCGCGGGGACGGCCCGCCCCTGGTCGTCGTCGGCGGAGCCTTCAACGACCGCCACAGCCCCTCGGAACTCGCCGAGCTTCTGGCAGACGACTTCACCGTCTACAGCTATGACCGCCGCGGCCGCGGCGACAGCGGCTTCACCGAGCCCTACGCCGTCGAGCGGGAGATCGAGGACCTCGAGGCCGTGATCCAGGCGGCCGGCGGCTCTGCAGCCCTGTTCGGGCACTCTTCCGGAGGCGCGCTCGCGCTGGAGACCGCGGCGCGTGGGGTCTCGGTCTCACGGCTCGCCGTCTACGAGATCCCCTATATCGTCGACGGCAACAGGTCGCCTCTCGCCCGGGACTACATCGAGCATCTCGAGCAGCTGACCGCCCAGGGCAGACGCCGCGAGATCGTCGCCTACTTCATGACTGAGGCGGTCGGGATGCCTGCGGAGTGGGTGGAGCCGGTGCTGGACTCCCCGCTGGTGGAGTCGCTGGCCCGTCTCGCCCACACGGTCTCCTACGACGGGCGAGTGATGCTGCGGGGGAGCATGTATGGCCAGCCACTTCCGGCGGAGTGGCGGGATGCGGTCACGATCCCGACGCTGGTGATGGACGGAGGGAACAGCCCGCAGTGGCTGCACAGCGCGGCACGCGCCCTGGTCGCTCTACTGCCTGACGTGAGCTACCGCACCCTCGAGGGCCAGGATCACGCGGCCTCGCCCGAGGCCATCGCGCCGGTCATCCAGGACTTTCTCCGCTAGGCGCAGGACCAGGCGCTCGGGCCCGAGTCCCGCCAGATCTCGGCGGCGATCCGATCCTGCTCGGCCTTGGGCGCGTCCTGCGGCGCGCCCTGGCCGCCGTAGGCGCGCCAGGTCGAGGGCAGGATCTGGTACGCGCCCCCGGCCCCGCTCGATGCGTTGAGCGCGTGATAGTTGCCGCCGGACTCGCACATGACGATGTAGGTCGGGATGGCGTAGGGACCGCCGAGGTAGGCGGGCGCCCCGGCGGACGCCTGCTGCTGTTGCTGTTGCTGCTCGATCTGCTCCTGCTCGAGCTCGGCCACCCGGTCCTCCACCGCGGAGAGGTCGGCCTGGGTCGCGGAGCGCGCCGCGGCCACGGCGGCCGCGTCGCGGTTGGCGGCCTGCTCGCTCGCGGCGAAGCTCGCGCGGGCCGCGGCCAGCTCCTGCCCCTGCTGGTCGACCTGCTGCTTGAGGTCCGCGATCTCGTCGGCGCGCGCGGCGACCCGATCGCGTAGCGAAGCGACCCGGTGCGCGATCCGGCGGTCGGCCTCGTGGAGTGCCTGGAGGTAGTCGGATCGGGTCGTCAGATCGTCGAAGCCGTCGGAGTTGAGGACCACGCTCATCTCGTCCGGCGCGTCGCTCTCATAGATCGCGATCAGGCGCTGGTCGAGCTGCTTCACCGAAACCGCGTACTGCATCCGCAGCCGGTCGAGTCGCCGCTCCGCGGCCTCGAGCTCTGCCGCGAGCTCCCGTGAGCGCGACTGCGCCCGCTCCACTTGCGCGTTCAGCACCATCGCGCGGGCCCCGGCCTGGCGGGCCTGCTCCATGAGGGAGGCGATCCGCTGGGACTGGGCCTCGATGCGGTTCGACAGCCGACCAGCGTCGGACTGCGCGGAGTCGATCCGGTCCTGCAGCGGCGGATCGGCCGCCCCGGCCAGCCCCCCACCGGTGGCGGCGAGCACCACGACAGCGCAGGCGACGCCGAGCGCCGCACGGCGGCGCCTGAAGGCCCGTTGGGCCCGCTCGGTCGCGTATGTGTCCGCTGCTGCCATCTCCTTCGATGCCTGCGGGGTTAGCTGACGGGCTCACGCAGAAAGAGGTCGCGTTACGCCGGAGCTGTAGGCCGGCGATTCGCCCCATGGCCCAGGGCCACAGTGGTTCCCCCGCTCCCCTCGTCAAACGCCGGCCGCTCCGCTTCGCGT
>DATFPJ010000209.1:0-3543 GCA_035264865.1 Solirubrobacterales bacterium | reverse complement strand
GAGGAGATCGCCACCGCCAGCCCGCGGATGCAGGGCATGAGCTTCGGCCCGGCGGACCTCGCCGCGTTCCGGCGGATGAAGACGACGCGCGTCGGGGGCGGCCACCCCGCCTATCGCGTGATCGAGGACCCGGATCCCGACGACCCGGAGGCGCCACGCGCCACCGCTCAGCAGGATCCCTGGCACTACTCGATCGCCCGCATGGTCGATGCCTGCACCTCCGCGGGCATCCTGCCCTTCTACGGGCCCTACGGCGACATCAAGGACACCCAGGGCTGCGAGACCCAGTTCCGCGCCGCTTTTCTCCTCGGCTGTGTCGGCGCCTGGTCGCTGCACCCCATGCAGATCGAGATCGCCAAGAAGGTCTTCTCGCCCCCGCCCGACGAGGTCAAGTTCGCCAAGAAGGTGATCGAGGCGATCCCGGACGGCGCCGGCGTCCACATGATCGACGGCAAGATGCAGGACGACGCCACCTGGAAGCAGTGCAAGGTGATGGTCAACCTCGCCGAGATGCTGGCCAAGAAGGACCCCGAGCTCGCGGAGGCGTACGGGATGAACGGCGCCGCGCCCGAGACCGAGACCGAGAAGGCCGGGGCCTAGCCTCGGAGTGGGCGAGCCGTTCCGGCACACCCTGCGGGTCCGCTACAACGAGTGCGACCCCCAGGGCGTCGTCTTCAACGCGAACTACCTGACCTACTTCGACCTGACGATGACCGAGCTCTGGCGCGAGCTCGGCGGCTATCAGGCGATGGTCGAGAGCGGCGTCGACATGGTCGTCGCCGAAGTGCGACTCAGGTACCTGGCTCCGCTGCGCTTCGACGACCAGTTCGAGGCCGTCGTCCGGATCGCCCGGCTGAGCGAGACCTCGATGGGGGTCGAGATCGAGCTCGTCCGCGCCGATCAGACGATCGCCGAGGGTGAGCTCCGGTATGTCTTCATCGAGACCGGCGGCGGCGCGAAGCAGCCGATCCCGGATCCAATCCGGGATCGGCTCTCCGCATATCTCTGAGCGCTACGGCGTTGGGTCGGTGACCGCGGCCGACCAGATGCGTTGATGTCGTCACAGACGGCCGCGTCGCGGGCGTCGTTGAACACCGAGACCGCACCCGCGTTCGTAGCGGCGACCGTGTTGTAGTCGCCGATGAACTCGTCGATCAGCGCGTTCGCGCTTGACGCCCGCCCATCGCCGACAACGCCCCGGTCGAGCGTCGCCAGGTTGCTGAGCGTCGTGCCCGAGACGTCGGCGTGCCGAGTCACGCCGACGAATCGACGCGGGCTCGTGGTGTCGTTCTGGAACGGATCGAGGAACGCGTCGTAGACGACGTACAGATCGCTGCCGTTCGGCTGAACAGGATCACCCTCTGCCCCGCCTGCTTCGCGGCCTCGGCCTCATCGAACGCCGCGCGGATCGCGTGGGCGGCGTGCCGACTGGACGGATGTTCTGTTCGGGGGCTCCGCAAACCTAAAGAAACGCCCGCGATGCCCGATGAAGCGGGTAATGCGGCTGCGCGCCTCAACCCTCCTTTCGCTCGCCCTGGTGGCTGCCCTGCTCGCCGTCGGCCTACTGGCGAGTGTCGCGCAGGCTCTCACTCTGCACAGCCAGACGTACCAGCTGAGCGGCGCCGACACGAAGCAGAGACTCACGGTTCGCTGTCCGGGCAAGCGGGCGCTCCCTTACAGCGGCGGTATGCTCACCGATCCCCTCGGCCCCGATGGAGAGGGCGTCTACCCGCATTCGTACGAGCGCCTCGGAGTGCAGCGCGGCTGGCACGTGACCCCGGTCCTGTACGCGCCGGTCGTCCAGCGGAGCGCCAGCCGGTCGGTGACGCTGCAGGTCGTCTGCGGGCCGCGGCTTGGACCGGTGAGCTCTCCACACTCGACGGCCTTCGTCGGGCCCGGGCAGACCCGCACGGCTGTGGCAACCTGTCCTCGGGGGAACCGCCTGCTCGCCGGCGGATTCCAGCGGACCAACTTCGTCACACGGGGAGGCAACTACGTGACCGAGTCCCGCGCCGCATCCGACCGGTCCTGGCAGGTCTCGGGCAGCGCTTTCGGCAACTTCGGCGGGGAGCTGACGGCAATTGCCTACTGCCTGCGCTCCAGCACCCCGCTCGTGAGTGAAGTCGACTCCCAGACCCCGCTCCCGATCGAGCAGTCCGCTACGACCACCACACCGCCATGTCCGTCCGGGTCAAGCATGGCCGCCGGCGGCTTCTCCACCTCTCCCTCGGGTCCGGCGCTGGTCTCGTCCGCGTACTTCAACCCCGACGGAAGCTGGTCCGCGACGGCATTCAACGAGTTCGGACCCGACGCGATTCTCAGCGCCCACGGCTATTGCATTACCAACGCCATGATCAAGCGGCGGCAGAAGATGCGACACGGGACGAGGGCGCCGCACGAGAGGAGCATCAAGGCGCCGCCGGTCCTCGACAACGCCCTCAAGATCGCCATCTCCCAGCGGGTCTCAAACAACGGCTGCTTCTCCTCCCCGGGCGGTCTCGTCGAGGAGCTTCGTGCAAACAAGATTCAGGCCCGCCAGGCCCCGAGCCCTCGGGCCGTCGGCGGCGGCGCGGTGAACGTCCTCACCGACCACGCCTCATGCGAGCGTGTTCGACTCGCGGTGCGGCGCGGCCGGGACGTGATCGTCCTCGACTCCGCCACGGGCGAGGTCACCAAGCGGCGCTACGGGCGCTAGCTAAGCGAGCCGCTGCTTCAAACCATCCAGTTGCGCCCGCAGCTGATCAGGCAGCCGATCCCCGAAGCGCGCCAGGTGCTCCTCGACCTGCGGAAGCTGTGAGCTGACAGCCTCCGGATCCACCTCGAGCAGCAGCCGCATGTCGTCCTCGCTCACCGTGGTGCCCTCGACGTCGATCTCGCCGTCGGCAGGCACGCGGCCGATGGGCGTGTCGACGGCCTCGCCCTGACCCTCGATGCGGCGGAAGATCCACTCGAGCACGCGGATGTTCTCGCCGAAGCCGGGCCAGACGAAGTTGCCGTCCTCATCCTTGCGGAACCAGTTGACGAGGAAGACCTTCGGCAGCTGGGCGCCCTCGCGCTCGGCGATCCGAAGCCAATGCCCGAAGTAGTCGGCCATGTTGTAGCCGCAGAAGGGCAGCATCGCCATCGGGTCGAAGCGGAGCTCGCCGACCGTTCCGTCGGCGGCCGCCGTCTTCTCGACCGACATCGTCGCGCCGAGGAACACGCCGTGCTCCCAGTCGAATGCCTCGCTGACCAGCGGCACGACGGTCGCGCGGCGCCCGCCGAACAGGAAGGCGTCGATCGGCACGCCGGCCGGGTCCTCCCACTCCTCGGCGATGCAGGGGCACTGCGACGCCGGGGTCGTGAAGCGAGCGTTGGGATGCGCCGCCGGGTCCTCGGAATCCGGGGTCCAGTCGTTGTTCTTCCAGTCGACGGCGTGTTCCGGCGGCTCTCCCGTCATTCCCTCCCACCAGACGTCGCCGTCGGCGGTCCGGGCGCAGTTGGTGAAGATCGTGTTCTTCTCGACCGTCTCCATCGCGTTCGGGTTCGTCTTGTGACCCGTTC
>DATFPJ010000208.1:0-2176 GCA_035264865.1 Solirubrobacterales bacterium | reverse complement strand
CCGGGCTTGATGCCCTGCTGCTCGACGACCGCGAAGCACTCCTCCTCCGATCCGAAGACCCGCGCCGGGCCGCTGTGCCTGCGTCGCTCCTCGCCCGCGACCTTCACCACGCAACCCTCCGGGGCGAGGTTGCCGCGGAGGATCACCAGACCGCCGGTGGGCTTGAGCGGATCCGAGAGCGGCCGGACGACCTCCTGGCCTGCGGTCTCCTCGGCAGCGTCGGCCTCCTCGCCGATCGTCTTTCCGGTCACCGTGATCGTCTCCCGATGCAGGACGCCGGCCTCGTCCAGCCGCTTCGCGAGCAGGCCGACGCCACCTGCCTCGTAGAGGTCTTTGGCGACGAAGCGGCCGCCGGGCTTCAGGTCGCCGAGCAGCGGGGTGCGCTCGGAGATCCGGTCGAAGTCGTCGATGGTCAGCTCGATACCCGCCTCGTTCGCGACGGCGAGGAGATGCAGCACGCCGTTGGTCGACCCGCCGGACATGCAGACGCTCGCGATTGCGTTCTCGAGCGACTCCTTGGTGATGATCTGGCTCGGGCGCAGATCGTCGGCCAGCACCTTCAGCACCAGCTCGCCGCAGTCGCGCGCCACCTGTTCGCGCGCCCCTGAAACCGCGGGGACCATCCCCGAGCCCATCGGGGTGATCCCCATCACCTCGAAGGCGCAGGCCATGGTGTTGGCCGTGAACTGGGCGCCGCAGGCGCCGGCGCCGGGGCTCGCGCAGCCCTCGAGCTCGTGCAGGTCCTCGTCGGACATCTCCCCCGTGGCGTGCTTGCCGACAGCCTCGAAGACGTCCTGGATCGTCACGTCCTTGCCGCGCCAGCGGCCGGGCAGGATCGAGCCGCCATAGAGCATCAGTGAGGGGATATCGAGGCGCGCGAGCGCCATCACGCAGCCCGGGATCGTCTTGTCGCAACCCGAGAGCGCGACCACGGCGTCGAACTGGTAGCCGCGCGCGGTGAGCTCGATCGAGTCGGCGATCACCTCGCGGCTCACCAGCGAGGTCTTCATCCCCTCCGTTCCCATCGTGATCCCGTCGGAGATCGCGATCGAGTTGAACTCGAGCGGGGTGCCGCCGGCCGCGCGGACCCCCTCCTTGACGTGCTCGGCGAGTCCGCGCAGGTGGAAGTTGCAGGGCATCGCCTCGATCCAGGTGTTGGCGATCCCGACGGTCGGCCGGCTCAGGTCGTCGTCCCCGAAGCCGATTCCCTTCATGTAGGCGCGGGCGAAGGCGCGCTCGGGCCCGTCGAAGACCTCGCTCGAGCGCGGGCGTGGCAGCCCGTTGGTCCTGGTCGCCTGCCGATCGGGCGTGCTCACTACGCGGTCTCCTTCCAGGTCTCAAGCGCCGCCAGGTCGCGGCGAACCATCTCGGGATCGAGCTGCGTCCCCACCGGATCGAGATTGGCGATTCCGAGGACCTGCGCCTCGTCCCAGCGCAGCGCCATCCACTTCGCCAGCACGTCATCGGCGTCCGGGAGCCGCTCGCTCTCGTCCAGGAAGCGGACGCAGTACTCGCTGAGCAGCTCGCCCGAGCGCGAGTCGTACGAGACGACGGGACGCTGCGGGTAGATCAGGTAGCCGTACTCGCCGCCAGAGCCATCCACTGCAAGGAAGCCGAGGATCTCGTAGACCTCGGCGTCCCGGTCACCTACGACCGACCGCAGCAGCTCGCGGGCTGCCCGCTCCTCGGCTGGGAGGGGCACGTCAGCCGCCCGCCGCCCTCGGAAAGAAGATCACGCGCTCCGCGGCCGCCGGGATCTCGGAGAAGTCGCGGACCATCGTTGCGTTCCGGCTGCCGCCGGGTCCCTCATCCGGCACCGCCGCCCACATGCCGAGATCGAGCTGGCGGCGGAACTCGCGCACCAGGCGCTCCTCGTCCTCCGCCACAGCGCGGTCACCCTCGGCGAGCAGGACATCTCCCTTCCCCGGAGTCATGCGAAGCAGCTTCATGACCCGATTATGCCTGCCGGGTTCGCTCGGGGGCCGGCTTGACACTGCCGAGGACGTCTACCGGTCCAGCACCTGAGCCGAGGTCGCGCAGGCCGTTGGCAACCGCCTCGCCCGCGATCTCGCGGGCGGCGCGCGCCGCCTCGAGGGGGGAGTCACCGAGGGCCAGGCGGGCTGCGAGAACCGACGAATGCGTACAGCCGGAGCCGTGCGAGGCTCCCTCGGCGTGC
>DATFPJ010000207.1:0-8004 GCA_035264865.1 Solirubrobacterales bacterium | reverse complement strand
GCAGCGGAGGTCCGTGCTCGCCACGACCGTCGCCGAGCGGGGACCGCTGTCGATCAGCGCAACCTCTCCGAAGTAGTCGCCGGGGCCGAGGTTGCGGACGATGTTGCCGTCCCGGCTGACCGTCGCGTTGCCGTCCTCGATTACGAAGAACCCCAAGCCGCTCTCCCCTTCGACCGTGATCGTGTCGCCCTCGGCGAAGCTTCGCTCAGACATCCGCTTGCCGAGCCTCTTCAGGTCCTTCGACTTCACGCCTGCGAACAGCGGAACCTGAGCGAGGGTGTCCTCCACGGCAGCCATCAGGAGCGATCCTATGCCCGCCGGCGGCTTGACACAAGTTGTGAACGGTGATTCACTTCTTGTTAGTGGCATACAGGAGCACCGAGAGGACCCAGGCCCGCCTCGCCGCTACCCGCGCGCGGATCACGGCGGCGGCGAGAGACCTGGTCGCGGAGGGCGGATACGTGGCAGCCCAGGTGGCCCCCGTCGCGGACCGGGCGGGCGTGGCGGTCGGCACGGTCTACCGCCATTTCCCCTCGAAGTCCGACCTCTTCGCGGAGGTCTTCCGCGAGGCGTCCCAGCACGAGGTCGACGCGATGCGAGAGGCGATCGAGTCGACCGAGGGGCCGGCGGGAGTTCGAATCGCGGCGGGCATCGAGGCCTTCGCCCGCCGCGCCCTGCGCGGCAAGCGGCTGGCGTGGGCTCTCCTCGCGGAGCCGGTGGATCCCGCCGTCGAGGCGGAGCGCCTCGAGTTCCGCCACAGCTATCGCGACCTGATGGCGGAGGTGATCCGGGCCGGAATCGAGGCGGGCGAGCTGCCGCCGCAGGATGCGGACGTGACCGCGGCGGCGCTGATCGGCGCCGTCGGCGAGGCGATGCTCGGCCCGCTCTCCCCCACGTCCAACGGGGGGGATTCCGAGCCGCTGATCGCATCGCTGATCATCTTCTGCACTCGCGCAATCGGAGAGGAGAACGCACGTGTCGACGCTTGAGGCTTCCTCACGCAGCACCGCAAATGAAGTCCGGACCCACGAGGTCACGAACCAACCCCCGCCACTGGTCGACTACAACGTCTTCACCTCCGACCGGGTGATGGCCGAGGCCGTCGAGCGCGAGGGCGCCGGCTGGGCGGTGGAGAAGATCTCCGCTGTCGGCGTGATCGCGGGCCGCGGCGACGTGATCGAGCTCGGCCGCCAAGCGAACGAGAACCCGCCGAAGCTTCGCACCCACGACCGCTACGGGAACCGGACCGACATTCCGGAGTTCCATCCAGCATGGCACGAGCTGATGCGGCTCGGGATCTCCCACGAGCTCCACTCGCTGCCCTGGCGCGAGCCCCAGCACGGCGCGCACGTCGCTCGCACCGCCGCGTTCATGTGTTTCTCACAGGCGGAAGCAGGAGTCGGGTGCCCGATCTCGATGACCTACTCCGTAGTCCCCGCGCTGCGCAAGCAGCCGGAGCTCGCCGAGGAGTGGGAGCCCCGGATCCTCTCGAACGTCTACGACCCGCGCCAGATCCCGGCGGCCGAGAAGGAGGGCTCGCTGTTCGGCATGGGAATGACTGAGAAGCAGGGCGGCTCGGACGTCCGGGCCAACACAACGGTCGCGCGCCCGCTGAACGGAGGCGGCCCCGGCGCCGAGTACGAGATCACCGGCCACAAGTGGTTCTTCTCGGCCCCGCAGTGCGACGCGTTCCTGGTGCTCGCCCAGACGGACGGCGGGATCTCCTGCCTCCTGATGCCCAGGCGTCTTCCGGATGGCGAGCTCAACCGCTTCCGGCTCCAGCGGCTCAAGGACAAGCTCGGGAACCGCTCCAACGCGTCCTCGGAGATCGAGTTCGACGGCGCCTGGACGCGGCTGGTCGGCGAGGAGGGCGCCGGCGTCCGGACCATCATCGAGATGGTCAACCACACCAGGCTCGACTGCGCCTCGGGCAGCGCGACCGGGATGCGCCATGGCGTCGCCCAGGCGATCCACCATGCCTCCCACCGCTCCACCTTCGGCCGAGTGCTGGTCGAGGCGCCCCTGATGCAGAACGTGCTCGCCGATCTGGCCGTGGAGTCCGAGGCCGCGACCATCGGCGCGCTGCGCCTGGCGCGGGCCTACGACGAGGCCATCGCGGGGGATGACGAGGCCCAGGCCTTCAAGCGGATCGCGAACGCGGTGCTCAAGTACTGGATCTGCAAGCGGGGGCCCGCCCACGCGGTCGAGTGTCTGGAATGCCTCGGCGGCAATGGCTACGTCGAGGAGTCGGGGATGCCCCGCCTCTACCGCGAGGCGCCGCTCGCCTCCATCTGGGAGGGCTCGGGGAACGTGCAGTGCCTGGACGTGATCCGGGCGATGGTCAAGAACCCTGAGTCCGTCGAGGCGTTCGCGAACGAGGTCGGCGAGGGAGCGGTGCTCGAGCCCCGGCTCGACAGGTTCGCCTCGGATCTGCGGGACGACCTGAACTCCGATCCGGAGACGCTGGAGGCCCGGGCCCGGTCGCTGGTCGAGCGGATGGCGCTCGCCCTCCAGGGCTCGCTGCTCGTCCGCTTCGGTGACGAGGCGGTCGCCGAGGCGTTCGTGTCCTCGAGGCTGGCGGGCGATTGGGGTCAGAACTTCGGCACGCTGCCCGCGGGGACCGACTTCCGCCGGATCATCGACCGCCACCGAGTCCCGGTCTAGGCTGACCGCCGGCGAACGTCCCGCGACCTCCCGGGCAGGGCAATTCCGGGACGTCGATCGGAGCGCTGAACTACGCTGTCGGCATGTGCAGAAACATCAGACAGCTACATAACTTCGACCCGCCGGCAACCCAGGAGGAGATCCACGACGCGGCGCTCCAGTTCGTCCGCAAGGTGAGCGGCTCCACCAAGCCCTCGAAGGCGAACACCGAGGCGTTCAACCTGGCCGTCGACGAGGTGGCCGCCGCGACGCGGAAGCTGCTCGACTCGCTGGTCACCGGCGCACCGCCGAAGAACCGCGAGGAAGAGGCGGCCAAGCGGCGGGCTAAGTACGAAGCGCGCTTCGCGGCTTAGCGTCAGTCCGCGGCGAGGTGCTCGTATGACTCGGGGTGCTGCTCGAGGAACTCCTCGAGGCGCTGCGGGTCGTGCCCCGTGAGCTCCTTCACCGTGCTGGTCGGTTCGGCGAGCTCGCCCTTTGCGATCGCCACGTAGGTCGTGATCCAGCCCTCGATCACCCAGTCCGGCTCGCCGCTCGGGCGCCGTGAAGCCCATGCCTCCTCCATCGTCTCGTCGACGTAGGAGACCTCCCGCCCGATCGCCGTGCCGAGGCGCTCAGCTGCCTCGGCCAGCGTGTAGGACTCGTCGCCCGCCACCTCGTACGCCAGACCGTCACGGTCGTGGTTCGTGAGCAGCTCCACCACCACATCCGCGATGTCATCCCGCGCGACCGGGGCGAAGCGGCCGTCGCCACCCGGACCGCGGATGACGCCATCGGGACCGGCGAAGAAGGGAACGTAGTCCAGGTAGATGTTGTCGCGCGAGAACGCGTAGGAGAGGCCGCACGCCTTGATGTGCTCCTCGGTGTGGAAGTGATGGCGGCCGAAGGTGAAAGCGCTGTCGGCCCGCGCGCCGTAAAAGGAGAGATAGACGATCCGCTCCACGCCGGCCGCCTTCGCCGCATCCACAGCTGTTTTGTGCTGTTCCACGCGGTTCTGGGCTTCCTCGCCAGAGACCAGGAAGAGAGTTTGCGTCCCCCGAAGAGCGGCCTCCATCTCGTCGCGGGCTGCGTAGTTGGAGGCCCGCGCCACTTCGGCGCCCTCCAGCTCCGGCGCCCGTGATGGATCGCGCACCACGAGACGCTGCGCGACCCCGCGGTCGGCGAGACGCCGGGCCACCCGGCCGCCCATCTCACCGGTGGCCCCGGTGATGGCGATCAGATCCTTGCTCACTCAAATAACCCTACAGCCAGCGAGCGTCGAGCTTCCGAATCACCGCTTCGCTCAGGCGGATCGCGTCGGCGACCGTTCCGTAGTCGACGTTCTCCGGGGTGTCCGTCTTCCAGTGGTAGTTGGAGGGGTTCTTCCACTGGTTGCAGGATGCGACCGACGCGCATTGATACCCGCCGGCGAGGGGGAAGATCCCGTCGGTCGCGTTCCGTAGCCGGAGGTTCGGGAAGAGCTCGATGCCGAGCTCCTCGGCAGTGGAGTCGAACAGCTCGAGCGCCGGGGCGGGGTACTCGCGCAGCTTCAGCATCCCCTCGCCGCGCAGGACGAGCAGGTTCGGCGAGCCGATCGTGTCGAGGCAGAGGAAGAAGGTCCGGTCCCTCGGCAGTTGGGCGGCATGCCGCTCCATGAACAAGCCCATCCCCTCGCAGAGCGCCTCCTCGGAGGTGGAGAGGAAGAGCAGGCGCGTGTTCTCGGGCGGCCGCTCGGCGAGCGCCCTCGCGATCGCCAGCTGGGCGACGCAGCCGGTGCCGTTGTCGTTCGCACCCGGGACGACGGCGCCGGCGCCGATGTGCGCCATGAAGGCGGCTCCGCCGACCGAGAGAAACGCTCCGAGCGCGGTCAGCCGCCGGCTGCCCATGACCGCGCCGGCCGCGACCAGCGCGGGCGCGGCGACGAGCGGCCACATCAGCGGCGGGCTGGTGTCGTTCTGCTCGAACACCCACGGCGCGGCCTCGCCCACGGTCTCGGTGATGGCTGGGTTGAAGAAGAAGGCCGTGTGCGCCGCGTCGTGGTGCGCCATGACGACCACCGTCCGCTCGGCGTCCTCCGGGCCGAGCTCGGCGAGGACGTGATGGCAGCTCCGCCGTGGCAGCATCCGCCGAAAGGTCCGGCCGCCGGGCGGGAGCTCGTCCGCGATCAGGGCGGCCGCGGCGGCGCCGACGGCCGTCGCCACCGCACGCCGAAAAGGGCCTCGGCGCCGAGCCGCGAGACCGGCAAGCGCACCCGCCCCGGCCAGCAGCCCAATCGGCCACCAGAAGGTCCCGTTCGCCTCCGGCTCCTCCTCGACCCTCGCGGCGCGCGCCCCGGCCTCCCGCAGCTCCCCCGCAAGCCATTCCGCCGCCCGGCGCTCGCCCTCGGTAGCGGATTCACGATCGAACGCGCAGAGTTCCTCGAGATGCTCGCGCATCCAGGTCGCGTCGGGCGGAGTGGCGATCTCGGTCGGAGCCTCGGTTGCGATCCGGGAAAGCTAGCGCCGCGCAATTCAGGCGGGCTTCAAGCCAGCATCTAGCATCAGGTTCATGCCCAGCGGTGGCGTCACTTTGTTCCGCGTCCGCGGAATCAGGATCGCGGTGGACTTTTCCTGGTTCGTCGTTCTCTTCCTGATCATCTTCTGGCTGAGCGGCTTCTACCGCGACGTCCTCAACGATCCCGAGGACGACACCACCGCCTATCTGCTCGCGGTCGCGAGCGCGGCCCTCTTCTTCGGCTCGATCCTGCTGCACGAGCTTGGCCATGCCGTCGTGGCGATCCGCCACGGCATCGGGGTCTCCGGCATCACGCTGTGGATGTTCGGGGGCGTCGCCCGACTCGAGAAGGACTCGGACACGCCGGGGACCGAGTTCAAGGTCGCGATCGCCGGTCCGGTGGTGACGGCGGCGATAGTCGTCTTATGCGTGGCGGTGGGGCTCCTGCTGGCGGGTGCCGACGATTTCCGCGACGCCGCCCTGACGCGCGCTGACGCGCGGACCTCGGGCCTCGCCGCTCTGGTCGCCTGGCTCGCCGGCATCAACCTGCTCGTCCTGATCTTTAACCTCGTCCCCGCCTTTCCCCTCGACGGCGGCCGAATCGCGCGGGCGATCGCCTGGTGGCGGACGGGCAGCCGCACCTCCGGGACCCGCTTCGCCGCCACGCTCGGCGAGTGGTTCGGCCTCTTCCTGATCCTGGCCGGCATCGGCTACTTCCTCGTCTATCTCGGCGACGTCGTCGGTGGTATCTGGCTCGCCTTCGTCGGCTTCATCCTCCGGGGCGCGGCCCGGTCCGCGATCGCGCAAACCGAGGTGACCAGCCGGATCGAGGGTGTCTCGGTGGCCGATGTGATGGAGCGAGACCCGGTGGCGATCCCGGAGGAAGCTTCGATCGAGCAGGCACTCGACGAGTACTTCCTGCGCTACCGCTCGCCCTGGTTCCCGGTGGTCGACGCGGCCCAGCGCTTCATCGGTCTGGTGGACCGCGGCGCCGCCGACAACGTCCCGGCGACCGAGCGCACCTCGACGGTCGTGAGCGACGTGCTCGCCCGCGACAGCGGCTCGCTCACCGTCCGGGAGGATGAGCCGCTCGAGTCGGTGCTCGGCAACGAGTCGCTGCGGCGGCTCGGCGCGCTGATCGCCACCGACGCGATGGGACACGTCTCCGGCGTGCTCACGATCGACGCGATCGGGAAGGCGCTCAGACCAAGCGGCCACCAGGCCGCAGCATCTGGGAGCGACGGGCTCTAGCCCGTTTGTGCGAGGGCGCGCGACAGTGGGGCGCTCACGGTCAGCGAGGACGATTCGCTCGAGTCGGTGCTCGGGAATGAGTCCCTGCGGCGGCTCGGCGCGCTGATCGCGACCGACGGCCTCGGCCACATCCGCGGCGTACTGACGATCGATGCGATCGGCAAGGCGCTGCGGCCCAGCGGCCACCAGGCCGCAGCATCTGGGGGCGACGGGCTCTAGCCCGTCGCGACTGATTCGGGGCGGCCGCTCGTGGCCGTCGATGCGAGGGTGCCCGCTGGCGCGAAGCGCCGAGGGCAACCCGTTGGGGGCGAAGCCATGGATCGAGACGGATTAATAGGATCGGCGCGTGCCTGACCATGACGTTCTGGTGATCGGGGCGGGGCTCGCCGGACAGCGCGCGGCCCTCGCCGCTGCGGAGCAGGGCGTCTCCGTGGGGATCATGAGCAAGGTCCACCCCGTCCGCTCGCACTCGAACGCGGCCCAGGGCGGGATCAACGCGGCGCTCCAGGAGGACGACACCTGGGAGTCGCACGCCTTCGACACCATCAAGGGCTCGGACTACCTCGCGGACCAGGACGCCGTCGAGATCATGTGCAAGGCGGCGCCGGAGGAGCTCCTCCATCTCGAGCACCTCGGCGTCACCTTCCATCGCAACGAGGAGGGCAAGCTCGGCACCCGAGCCTTCGGCGGCGCCTCGGCCGCTCGCACGTACTACGTCGCCGACATCACGGGCCAGGCGATCATGCACGTCCTCTACGAGCAGCTCATGAAGTACTCCGAGGCAGTCGCCCGCTACGAGGAGTACTTCACGACCGGCCTCGCCATGGACGACGACGGGAACTGCATCGGCGCCGTCTGCCGCAACGTCGGGGACGGCTCGATGGAGCTGTTCGGCGCCAAGGCGGTGATCCTCGCCACGGGCGGCAACGGGCAAATCTGGCACCCGACCACCAACGCGCTGATCTGCACCGGCGACGGGATCGCCCAGGCCTACCGGGTCGGAGCGAAGCTGATGGACATGGAGATGATCCAGTACCACCCGACGACGCTGGCGGGCAAGGGCTTCCTGATCACCGAGGGTGCACGCGGCGAGGGCGCCCACCTCCTCAACGCCAACGGCGAGCGCTTCATGGAGAAGTACGCACCGAACAAGATGGAGCTCGCCTCGCGCGACGTCGTCTCCCGCGCCGAGCAGACCGAGATCAACGAGGGCCGCGGCTTCCCCGACGGCACGGTCGCGCTCGACATCACCGTCGTCCCCCGCAAGCGCATCCACGAGGCGCTGCGCGAGATCGTGCTGGTCGGGCGTGACTTCGCCGGCGTCGACATCACCCGCGAGCCGATCCACATCAAGCCCGGCAACCACTACACGATGGGGGGCGTCAAGACCGACGTCCAGGGGCGAACGAACGTCCCGGGGCTCTACGCCGCCGGCGAGTGCGCCTGCGTCTCGGTGCACGGCGGCAACCGCCTCGGCGCCAACTCGCTGCTCGACACGCTGATCTTCGGCCGGCGCTCCGGAATCGACGCCGCCCACCGCGCCCAGAGCCTCGAGAACGGAACGGCCCCGAAGGGCGCGATCGACGCCGAGCAGGCCCAGATCGACGAGATCCTCGGCCG
>DATFPJ010000206.1:0-14708 GCA_035264865.1 Solirubrobacterales bacterium | reverse complement strand
TTCCATTCGCGGAACCCTAGCCTGCACCCAGCAGGCTGAGGAGGAGGCCCTCCACTCCCTCGAGCGAGGCCGCCATCAGTCGACCGGACCCCGCTCGCCCAGCGCCGCCCCGAGGATGCCGTTGACGAACCCAGGGGCATCGGCGCCGCAGAACTCCTTGGCGAGCTCGACTGCCTCGTCGATCGCCACCTCGACGGGGACGTCGTCGCGGTGAAGCGCTTCAAAGAGCGCGACGCGCATGATGTTCCGCTCGAGCGGGGCGATGCGCTCCAGGGACCACCCCTTCGAGTGCCGCGAGATCAGCGCATCGACCTCGTCGCGATCCGCGTCGACGCCCTCGGCGATCTCCCGGGTGAACGGCTTCGCATTCTCGAGGAGGCCCTCGAGCGGGCGACCGGTGACCTCGTGCTGGTAGAGGGCGAAGACCGCGTCCCGGCGCTGATCGGACCTACGCACGCGACACGTACTCGCCGCTGCGCGTGTCGACCCGGACCCGCTCGCCCTCCTCGATGAAGAGCGGCACCTGGACGGTGACCCCGGTCTCGAGCGTCGCCGGCTTCGTGCCGCCGCCCGAGGCGGTGTCGCCCTTCAGGCCTGGATCAGTCTGCGTGACCGCCAGGTCCACCGCGCTCGGCGGCTGGGCGCCCGCCGGGCGCTCGTCGACGAAGAGGAGATCGACGTCGGAGTTCGGCGGCACCCAGCGCAGGGCGTCACCCACCACCGACTTGGGGATCTCGACCTGGTCGTAGCTCTGGTTGTCCATGAAGACGGCGGCCTCACCCGAGTCGTAGAGGAACTGCATCTTGCGGGTCTCGGTACGGACCGGCCGGAACTTCTCACCCGCCTTGAACGTCTTGTCGATCACGGCGCCGTCGTCCACGCGCTTCAGCTTCGAGCGCACAAACGCGCCTCCTTTGCCGGGCTTGACGTGCTGGAACTCGACGATCCGGAAGACGGTGCCGTCGACCTCGATGTGCGTCCCGTTCTTGAATTGGTTGGTCGAGATCACGGCGTCGCAGGGTAGCGAGAGGGATGCGAGGATCGGGCTCGATGGAGTCGGCCGGCTCGAGAGGGACTTCCCGCTTCCGCGCGACGTTCCGCCAGGGCGAGGTCGTGATGCCGCTCGAGCTCTTCTTCGACCTCGTCTTCGTCCTGGCGATCACGCAGGTCACCTCGCTGATGTCGGACGACCCGACCTGGACGGGCCTCGGACACGGGCTGCTGATCCTGGCGCTGCTGTGGTGGTCGTGGGTCGCCTACTCGTGGCTGACAAGCGTCTTCGACCCCGAGGAGGGCGGCGTCCGGATCGTTCTCTTCGCGGCGATGGCCGCTTTCCTGATCGCCGCGATCTGCGAGCCGAAGGCGTTCGACGGGCTGGCGCTCGAGTTCGCCATCGCCTACGCGGCGGTCAGAGCCGCCCACATCGCGCTGTTCTTGATCGCGAGCCGCGACGATCCCGCCTTCCGGCGTTCCACGGTCGGCCTCGGAGTCGGCACCGCTGTGGGGATCGCCCTGCTCGTCACCGGATCCTTTCTCGATCCGGGCGCCCGCGCCGCGGTCTGGGGGCTCGCGCTGGTGCTGGACATGGGAGAGCCGTACGTGTTCGGCTCCGAGGGCTGGCACCTCGTACCGGGACACTTTGCCGAGCGGCACGGGCTGATCATCATCATCGCCCTCGGCGAGTCGATCGTCGCAATCGGCGCCGGGGCGGGTGCCGAGATGACCTGGGGGATCGCCGCGGCGGCGACGCTCGGAATCGCGGTCGCGGCCGCGATGTGGTGGGTCTACTTCGACGTGGTGGCGCTGGTCTCGGCCAGGCGGCTGGCCGATGCACCGGAGGGGAAGGTCCGGAACGAGCTCGCCCGGGACTCCTACTCCTACATCCACTTCCTGCTGGTCGCGGGGATCATCCTGGCGGCCCTCGGCCTGAAGAAGACGCTGGGCCACGTCGACGACGAGCTCGAGATCGTCCCGGCCTTCGCCCTGCTCGGAGGGGTGGCGATCTACCTGCTCGGCCTGGTCGCCTTCCGGTACCGCCACATCAAGACCGTCAACAAGCGCCGGCTGGGACTTGCGGTCCTGCTCCTTGCGCTGCTCCCGGCCGGGACCGCACTACCCGCGCTCGCGATCCTTGCGGTCGTCGCGGTGCTGCTCTGGGCCCTCGTGACGATCGAGACCCGCGGCTACGGCGAGGGCCGCGCCCGGGTGCGGCACGGGGGCTCCTACCCGCGCGCCCGGTGAACCCGGGCCCCGAGCCAGCGGGTCAGGGAGCCGCGGAGATCGCCTCGAGCAGGTCGCCGACCTTCTCCTCGGAGACGTTGGTCGCGAGGTCCGCCTGGCTCACGATGCCGACGCAGCGCTGATCGTCGATCACCGGCAGGCGCCGGATCTTGTGCTCGGCCATCACATCCAGCGCCTCGTCGACGGAGTCATCGGCGCCGATCGTCGCCGGCTTGCCCTCGGCCAGCTCGCCGACCTTCGTCGCCGCCGGGTCCTTGCCCTGCGCGAGCACCTTCACGACGATGTCGCGGTCGGTGATCATGCCCTTCAGCCTGTCGTCCTCGCCGCAGATGGGCATCGAGCCGACGTCCAGCTCCGCCAGCCTCTTCGCGGCGTCGAGCACCGTGTCGTTCTCGCCCGCGCACTTGCACTCCGCGGTCATCACGTCTCGCGCCTTCTTGGCCATCTCACTCTCCTGACTTCGGGATCACCCGTGCTCTCCCCGCCCCGCAAGCGACGGAAACCCCGTTTCGCGCCCGGCGTGAGCCGCTCGACATAGAGTGCCCGCGATGCCCCGGCTGCCGTTCGCCGCCATCGAGGCCCCGATCGACGAGGTCTCGCTGCTGGTCATCGTCGCCACCGCAGCCGTGGCGGGCCTGATCGTCATGCTGCTCTCGCCGCGACTGACGATCCCGGTCGTCGTCGTCGAGCTCGTCCTCGGGATCGTGATCGGGCCACAGGTCACCGACATCGCCCAGGTCGATCCGACAACGGACTTCCTCGGCAGCCTCGGGCTCGGCATGCTCTTCTTCTTCGCCGGCTACGAGATCGACTTCCAGCGGATCGAGGGCAGGCCGATGAAGCTGGCTGGGCTCGGCTGGGCCCTCTCGCTGCTGCTGGCCTACGGGATCGGCGGAGCGCTCGCGGCGGCCGGCGTCGTCATCTCCTATCTCTACACGGGATCGGCGATGGCGACCACGGCGATCGGGACGCTGATCCCGATCCTGAGCGACGCCGGGGAGATGCGGACGAAGTTCGGCACCTACCTGCTCGGCGCCGGCGCCGCCGGGGAGTTCGGGCCGATCCTGCTGGTCACGCTGATCCTCTCGACCGCCAACCCGCTGCATGAGGCGGCGATCCTGATCGCTTTCATCGTCCTCGCCGTGCTCACCGGAATCCTCACCGTCCGCTCCGCCTGGAGCGGCTGGCCGTTCGTAGAGCGGACCTTCGAGACCTCGAGCCAGCTCGCGGTCAGGCTCGCGGTCGTGCTCGTCTTCGGACTGGTCGCGCTCGCGGCCGAGCTCGGTCTCGACATCCTGATCGGCGGGTTCGTCGCTGGGATGATCACTCGCGTCGCCCTGCGGGGGCGCGAGGTCGCCGTCTTCGACTCCAAGCTGACCGCTGTGGGCTACGGGCTGCTGATCCCGTTCTTCTTCGTCACCAGCGGGATGGACTTCGACATCGACGCGCTGACCGGGAGCACCGAGGCCGCCCTCAAGGTGCCGCTCTTCCTCGCTCTGTTCCTTCTCGTCCGCGGCGCCCCCGCGCTGCTGCTCTACCGCGGCGTGCTCGCGGCGCGCGACCGGCTCGCGCTCGCCTTCTTCTGCGCCACCGAGCTGCCGCTCGTGGTCGCGATCACCACCATCGCGATCGACGAGGGCCACATGCACTCCGACACGGCCGCGGGCTTGGTCGGGGCGGCGATCCTCTCCACCCTCGTCTATCCGCTTGTCGCGTTACGACTTCGCCGGGGCAGGGAAGCAGCCCCTGCGTGACGCCCGTCCGCGGATTCCACAGCCATCCAGCGGACGCGGACCCGGCGGAGCTGCTCCGGCCCGAGAACCAGGTCTCCACGCCCTGGGGCGGACCGGGCCGCGGGCCGTGCGAGAAGTGCGCAGGCTCCGGGCGCGTCCACCACCGCTGCCTGTCCTGCGTCGAGGCCGGAGAGCCGATCCGCGAATGCCCCGCCTGTGGGGGTCGGGTCGAGTGGGAAGACGTCTGTCCCTCGTGCGAGGGCGACGGGGAGATCACCCGCATCGAGCGGGCCGGGGTCAGCTCCTTCCCGACTCTGCCGGGGCTGCGCCGCTATCTCGACGAGCGGGACGCCGATCTGACCGGATTCGTGTTCGTCGAGTTGGAGGGCGAGCTCAGCGACGATCGCGATCTCGACGCCGACGAGGGGGCGATCCTGGTCTTCCCTCGCCGCATCATCGAGATCCACGATCAGTCGATCGTCTGAAGCTCTTTCGGCAGGCCGCTCAGGTTGCGCTGCCCGTCGGCGGTGACGACGACCAGGTCCTCGATCCGCACGCCGAAGCGGCCCGGCACATACACGCCCGGTTCGACTGTGACGACGTTGCCCTCGGCCAGCTCGTCCTGCGAGGTGGTCGCGAGCCGCGGCCCCTCGTGGATCTCGAGCCCGACGCCGTGACCCGTACCGTGCCCGAAATGATCGCCGTGGCCCGCCTCGGCGATCATCTCGCGCGGAACGGCGTCCACCTCCTTGCCGGAGGTATCTGGGCGCACCGCCCCGAGTGCGGCCTGCTGCGCCCGCAAGACCAGCTCGTAGGCCTCGCGCGCCTCGCCATCGACGTCGCCCGTCGCGAAGGTCCTGGTGCAGTCGGAGCAGTAGCCGTCGAGCATCGCGCCCATGTCCCAGACGACCAGGTCGCCGCTGCCGATCTCGCGCTCGCCCGGCTCGGCATGCGGCAATGCGCCGTTGGGGCCAGACGCGATGATCGTCGGAAAGGAGGGCTCCGCCCCTAGCTCCCGCATCCGAGCCTCGGTGGCGCGGGCGACGTCCCCCTCGGTCCGTCCGGCGAGGCCACGCTCGAGCGTCCAGCGGTAGACCTCGTCCGCGAGCTCGGCGGCGGCGGCGATGCGCTCGAGCTCCTCGGGGTCCTTGACCGCCCGGAGCTGCTCCACGAGGTCCCCCGCCGGGACCAGATCGACCTTGCCGTCGGAGGCCGCCTCGAGCCTGGCGAGCCGGCGGACGCTCAGGTGGGCGTCCTCGAAGCCGACCCTGCCCGACATCCACCCGACGATCTGCGGGACCAGCTCCCGCTCGGCCTCGGGGCGCTCCCATTCCGGTCCGACCTCGCGCTCGGCGCGCTCGGTGTAGCGGAAGTCGGTGAAGAAGACGAGAGAGTCCGGGCCGATGAGGCAGGCCCCATTCGTGCCCGTGAACCCGGTCAGGTAGCGGACATTGGTGAGGTCGGAGACGAACAGCTGGCCGAGCTCCCGCTCGGCGACCAGCTGGGCGAGACGCTCCCCGCGTGTCATTGCTCGAGCCTAGCGGCGATCAGATCGAGCGCCTCGCGGTAGCCATCCGGGCCCTTGCCGTAGACCTGGCCGATGATCAGCTCGAGGCCCTCGAAGACCGAGGTGCGCCGCCACTCCTCTCGCTTCGAGATGTCGGAGAGGTGGACCTCGACGGTCGGGATGCCGGTCAATTCGAGCGCGTCGCGGATCGCCCACGAGTAGTGGGTCCACGCGCCGGCGTTGACGATCGCCGCGTCGGCGATCTCCGGCAGCCGGTGGAGGCGCTCGACGAACTCCCCCTCTGAGTTCGTCTGGAAGAAGCGCGTCTCCAGCTCGAGCTCGCGCGCGAACCGCTTGATCTTCACCTCGAGCTCCGTCAGCGAGAAGTCACCGTAGATGTCTCGGTCACGGCGGCCGAGCATGTCGAAGTTCACCCCGTGCAGGACCTCGACTCTGTTCCTGGTCCTGACCATCATCGCGAACCGGATCGCTGCTCGGCTTCGCTTCCGCTGCCTCGAATCTCCTCCACGGCGGCGCGCACCCTATCCGGCTCGACTCGCTCGCCCCAGCGCGGGCGGCCGGGCTCCTCGATCAGCACGAAGCCGACGCCCTCCTCGGTCGCCTTCTTGTCGCGTCCGATCGCGTCGATCACCCGTCCGACGTCCACGGAGGGATCGAGCGAGATCGGCAGGCCATGCGAGGCGAGGATCCCCTCGACCTCGGTCCGCAGCGCGTCCGCATCCGAGAGGCGAAGCGCGGCGAGCAGCCCGAGCCCCACGGCCTCGCCGTGGCGGTATCGCGAGTAGCCGGTTGCGGCCTCGATCGCGTGTCCGACGGTGTGGCCCAGGTTGAGCACCGCGCGACGGCCGGCATCCCGCTCGTCGGAGGCCACCACCTCGATCTTCGCACGCGCACAGGCGAAGACGACGTCCTCGAGGGTGGCCGGATCCAGCGCCTCGATCGATCGAACGCGCTCCCACAGCTCCCCGCCCATGATCAGGCCGGTCTTGACGACCTCGACGAATCCGGCCGCGAGCTCCTCGCCCGGGAGCGTTGAGAGCACGGCCGGGTCGGCCAGGACGGCGATCGGCTGGTGGTACGCGCCGACGTAGTTCTTCGCCTCCGGGAGATCGACCCCCGTCTTGCCGCCGTAGGCGCTGTCAACCTGCGCGACCAGGGTGGTCGGCGCCTGCACCAGCGGCACTCCGCGCTGATAGGTCGCCGCGCAGAACCCGGCCAGGTCGCCGACGACCCCGCCCCCGAACGCGAGCACGCAGTCGTCCCGGCGCGCTCCGGCATCCGCGAGCTCTCGCAGCACCCGCTCCGCCTCGGCGATCGTCTTCGAGGACTCGGCGCCCTGCACCTCGATCGTCGTCTCGCAGCGGGGCAGCAGCCGCCCGTGCCGCTCGAGCACCACCGAGTCGGCGACGCAGAACACCCGGCCGGGAAGCGCTTCGGGGACGGCCTCGCGGGCGTCCTCGAGCAGCCCGACCGCGCCCTCGCCGACGATCGCCGGATAGGAGCCGCCGTCCGTATCCGCCCAGGCCATCCGCACCGCCGGGGCGCTCTGCATCGCCGCCAGCCAGGGTGCCGCCGAGCGCCCGGCCTCCCTGGCGTCGGAGGGCAGGATCGCGTGCGCCAGCCTCTCGTAGATCGGGCGGCGGGCGGCGAAGCGCCGCGAGAACTCCTCGCGGTCTCGGGCGAGTGGCCGGCCCGAGCCGGTGGAGCGCTGCCAGGAGACCTCCTCGTCCACATCACACCAGACCGGCAGATGCTGCGCGAGCGCCCGCTGCACGGCCACCCGCTCGATGGCGCCGCCGCCGAGCGAGACGACCGACGAGGGGCCCCCGACCTGCGCGTTGAGCGCATCCAGCACCGACACCACCAGCCTCTCCTCCCGGCGTCGGAACTCCTGCTCTCCGGCGCGCTCGAAGAAGGACGCGATCGGCTCGCCGAGCTCGCGCTCCAGCAGCTCGTCGGTGTCGATCACCCCGAGCTCGAGGCGCTCCGCAACGGCCTGGGCGGCACGCGTCTTGCCCGCCCCCATGAAGCCGATGAAGACGATGCCGCGGTGGCCGCCTCCTACCGGCGCCATCCGATGCGCTCCTTGTAGGCAGCGAGCGCGGAGCGCACGTCATCGATGTGATCGCCGCCGAACTTCTCGCGGTACGCGGCCGCCACGACCAGCGCGACCATCGCCTCGGCGACCACGGCCGCAGCCGGCACGACGGTCGAGTCCGTCCGCTCACGCATCGCCTGCGCCGGCTCCTTGGTCTCGGTGTCCACCGAGCGAAGCGGCTGGGTCATGGTCGAGATCGGCTTGATCGCGGCCTGGACCACCAGCGGCTCGCCGTTGGTCATGCCGCCCTCGAGCCCGCCCGCGCGGTTGCTCTCCCGGTACCAGCCCCGTTCCTCCGACCAGAAGATCTCGTCGTGGGCCTCCGATCCGGGCCTGCCGGCGACCTCCCAGGCCTCCCCGAGCGAGACGCCCTTGACCGATTGGATCGAGCAGACCGCCTGCGCGAGACGCCCGTCGAGCTTCTCGCTCCACGAGACGTGCGAGCCGATCCCCGGGACGAGGCCGAAGGCGCGCACCTCGAACTTGCCGCCCAGCGACTCGTTCTCCTTCCGCAGCCGATCGATCTCCTCGACCATCGCGCGGGAGGCGTCCGGATCGAGGCAGCGGACCGGCGATTCGTCAACGTCCGCGAAATCATCGGGGGTGAGGTCGTCTCGCTCGGGCGCCCTCACCGAGGCGATCTGGACCACCTGGCTGTGGACGCTCACCCCCACAGCCGAGAGGAAGCCCTTCGCGATGGCGCCCGCCGCGACGCGGGCGGCGGTCTCCCGGGCGCTGGCGCGCTCGAGCACGTCGCGGACGTCCGAGTGCCCGAACTTGAGGGCGCCGGCCAGGTCGGCGTGGCCCGGGCGCGGCAGGTGAGACTCCTCGACCTCCGCGTCGACGGGCCAGGGGTTCATCCGCTCGTCCCAGTTCGGGTAGTCGCGGTTCGCGACGAGAACAGCGATCGGGCTGCCGAGCGTCCGGCCGTGGCGAATGCCGGAGCGGATCTCGACGGCGTCGCTCTCGATCTTCATGCGCCCGCCGCGGCCGTGGCCGAGCTGGCGGCGCGCCATGTCGCGGTCGAGCGCCTCGCGCTCGAGCTCGAGCCCGGCCGGCATGCCCTCGACGATCGCGACCAGGCCAGGCCCGTGCGACTCGCCCGCTGTCGTGAACCTCAAAGTCACGCGGGGGAGCGTAGATGGAGCGGCAAGAGCGCTTCGGTCTCAGGGTTGCGCCGCCATCGCCGCCAGCGCCCCGAGCGCCAGGAACGGCGCGAAGGGGATCGTCCGGTGCCGCGCGCCCCAGCCGTGGCGGGCGAGTAGGGCAAAGCCCGTCAGAGAGCCGGCCGCAAACGCAATCAGCAGCGCCTCGATCACGCCAGCGCCGAGGTAGAAGCCGAGCACTCCGGCGAGCTTGACGTCGCCGAGCCCCATGCCGTCCGGACGGATCAGCGCGGCGCCGAGCAGGAAGCCGCCCGCCGCTGCCCCGGCTACGACGCGCTCGGGCAGCCCGTGGGCATCGGACAGGGCGCATACACCCAGCGCAACGGCCAGCGCTGCGATCAGCGCGGCGTCCGGGACCAGCCTGCTGCGCAGGTCCGTGACGGTGACCACCGCCGCCAGCATGACGAGCGAGGCGTCGAGCACGGCGGCGGCCATATGGTTGAGAGCCCGGTGGCGCTCGACCTCTCCCCTCCATGGCAGCCCGTCGCCTGCTGATCGTCATGCTCGTCCTGCTCGGGCTCTCCACCCTGGCGGCGGCGCTGATCCCCCAACGCACGCTGCGCGGCGGTGACACGACCGGCACGGCGACTCAGCCGACCACGGCCACGACCACGCCAGCGCAGCCGAGCGGCCGCGCTCTGATGGCGAAGATCTTCGTCGGGGGCAAGAAAGTGCCCGTGGTGGCGAGTCCCGTTTGCGCGAAGCGAAAGCCGCGCTGCGAGCCGATCCACGTCGGTGACCGACTCAGCCTGCAGGTCTACTCGAAGACCCCAGCCCAGCTCGAATTCCGGGAGTTCGGACAGTTCGCCTTCGCGTCCCGGGAGGCGCCCGCCCTATTCGAGCTTCTGCTCACCGCCCCGAGTCGTTTTGGGATCGTGTTCGCCGATCCGCAGACGATCCCGGCGTGCCGTCGGGCCGTTGAGAAGGATTCGCCGTGTGTCGCGGCGAGGGTCGAAGTCCTGTCTGAGGCCGCCGCGCGGAAAGCTGTCGAGCCTCGCTCTAGGCGTCGAGCTCGCGGGGGATCACGTCAAGCTTGACGAAGCCGCCCTCGCGCACGACCTCGACCCCGATGCCCTGACCGATCCGCTCGGCGACCATCAGCCGCTGGAGGTCGCCCACGTCGCCCATCGGCTCGCCGTCCACGGCCACGATCAGATCCTCGGGCCGGAGCCCGGCCCGGGCGGCGGGGCTGCCCGCGACCACCTCGACGACCTCGATGCCCTTGGCGCGACCGAGGCGCGATGCGATCCGCGGTGGCAGCGGCCGGGAGCCGCCGACGATGCCGATGTAGGCGCGGCGCACGCGGCCCTCGCTCATCAGCGACGAGATGATCTTTCGGGTGGCCTCGTTGATCGGAACCGCGAGGCCGAGGCCGATTCCCGCCACGGCGGTGTTGATGCCGACCACCCTGCTGAGCCCGTCGGCGAGCGCCCCGCCGGAGTTCCCCGGGTTGAGCGCCGCGTCGGTCTGGATCACGTTCTCGACCAAGCGCCCGGCGGAGCCCGAGCGCGTCGGCAGCGAGCGCCCGAGGGCCGAGACGACACCCGCCGTGACCGTCCCCGCCAACCCCATCGGGCTCCCGATCGCGACGACGAGCTGGCCGACGCGAAGCTCATCCGCGTCGCCGAGCCGCCCGGGAGCGAGATCGCGCGCATCGGCGCGCACTACGGCGAGGTCGGAGAGCGGGTCGGCCCCCACGACCTCGGCCCGGAGCTCGCGCCCATCCGAGAAGGAGGCGGTCACGCCGTGGCCGCCCGAGACCACATGAGCCGACGTCAGCATGTAGCCGTCCGGCGAGATCGCAACTCCGCTGCCCGCGCCCTCCGCGCGGCCCCGGCGGGTGCGCCTGTAGACCGCGAGATGCGCGACCGAAGGGGTGAGGCGCTCGGCGACGCCGCTCACGGTCCGCGAGTAGGCGTCGAAGGCATCGGCGTCCGGTAGCTGCTCAGCCGCGGATCCCGGAGCCGCCTTGGCGGCGCCGTCGGAGACCAGCCGCAGACCGCCCGGGACCGACTTCAGCCCAGTCACTAACCAAAAGTTAGCACGAGCGACTCAGATTTCCGTCACGGGCGGTACCCGCGGGCGCGTCCGATCACGCCAAGAGCGGCGAGCAGCGGGCGGGCGACGAAGTCCGGCGGGCTGGCCAGCCGGAATACGTCGCGGTACTCGGTCAGGTAGACGCCGAAGGCGAGGGGCCCAGGCACGCCGTTCTTCCCCACGCGACCCTCGCGGATGACCCGATCGATCGCCCGGAACCACGCCTCGGTACGCCCGGCCGGCTTCGTCTGCCAGACGGCCCGCGCCGGCGCCTCCCCCTGATTCCACATCTGGTGCGGCGTGCCGCGCGGGATATCCAGCGTCTTCCCCGGCCCCAACTCGCGCTCCTCTCCCCCGACCTTCACGGTCAGCGTGCCCTCGAGCAGCTCGAAGTGCTCGTCCTGGCTCGGGTGGTAGTGCGCGGGCGGAGGCTTGCCACCTGCACCCCAGCGTCCCTCTACCTCGAGCAGCTCGGGAGAGCGCTCCCGGATAGTCACCGTCTCACTTGCGGTCAGCCTCAGCGTGTCAGCCATCCGTCCTCCAATCTAGGCCGCTCTCGCGGCGGCCCGCATCACGTCGAGTGGCGGGTCCATCCCAGTCCAGAGGCGGAGCGACTCGCCCCCCTGTTGCACCAGCACCTCGAGCCCATCGATCGCGATCGCGTTGCGCTCCCGCGCCTCGCGGACCAGCCGGCTCTCGGCGCCGGCGTAGACGAGATCGACCAGCGTGATCTCCGCATCGAAGCGCTCGGGGTCGATCGGGAGATGCTCGAAGGGATCCTCGTCCCCCATCCCGACCGCGGTGCAGTTGACGATCAGGTCGAAGCCGTTGGCTCGCGCCTGCTCGGCGCTGATCGGGGCGAGCCGGCCCTCGGCCGACGTTCCGGCTCCCACCTCGGCGAGGTCACGAACGAGCTCATCCGCGCGCTCCGGCGTCCGGTTCCAGACGGACACCGAGGCAGCCTGGCCGGCGAGCGCCCAGACGGCCGCCCTGGCGGAGCCGCCCGCCCCGAGCACCAGCGCGTCCCGGTCCGCGGGCGTCTCGGGCAACGCAGAGAGTAGGCCGGTTGCGTCGGTGTTCTCGGCGTGGATCAGGCCCTCGACGAAGCTCAGAGTGTTGGCCGCGCCGATCTCGCCCGCGGCCTCCGAGGCCTGGTCGGCGAGCTCGAGCGCCGCCCGCTTGTGGGGAATGGTCACGTTGGCGCCGACGAAGGACTCGCCCGGCAGCTCGCGCACGCGGTCGGCGAACTCGTCCGACGCGACGTCGATCGCCTCGTAGCTCCACTCCTCGGCGAGGCCGAGCTCCGCCAATGCGGCGTTCTGCATAGCCGGCGAGCGGCTGTGCGAGACCGGGTGGCCGAGCACCGCGAGACGGTTCAACTGCGGCAGTTGGCCGGCGCCGTGCCCTGCCGGTAGGCGGCGACCAGCTGGTTGAACTCGGCGTCCGTCGCCGCGAAGCAGTGCTGCCCACCGCCGCCGGCCTTCAGGACGTAGTAGAGGTAGTTGATCTTGGCGGGGTGCGCCGCGGCCTTGATCGCGTCGAGGCCGGGGTTGCCAATCGGCGTCGGGGTCAGGCCCGAGTGGACGCGGGTGTTGTAGGCCGAGGGCGACTGGAGCTGCGGCTCGGTGATCTCGCCGGTGTAGTTGTGGAACTGGTAGCGCGTGGTCGCGTCGATGCCCAGCGGCATCCCGCGGTGGAGCCGGTTGTAGATCACGGCAGCGACCAGGGCCCGCTCCGAAGGCACCATGACCTCCTTGTCGATCATCGACGCGATGATCAGCACGTCGTAGACGGTCAGGTTCTTCGACTTCGCGTACGAGAGGTTGACGCCGGCGATGTTCTGCTTGAAGGCCTGGATCTGCTCGGCGACGAGCCGGTCGACGCTCGCGCCGGGGTCGAGCTCGTACGTCGCCGGGAAGAGGAAGCCCTCGAGCGACTTCGGGTCGCTGGCGCCGTAGCGGTTGGGATCGAACCCGTTGACGCTCTTGCTGGCGGCCAGGTAGTCGCCACTCAGGCCGAGGTCGCCGATCGTGGCCGCGATCTGTGTGCGGTCCTCGCCCTCCGGAATGGTGACGTTGATCTTGCCCCCTGAGCTGGTCAGTTGGTCGATCGCCTTCGCGTAGCTCATGTCGTGCGCCAGCACGTAACGCCCCGGCAGGATCTCCTCGCTCTTGCCGGCCAGCTTGAGCCGCCACTCGAAGAGGATCCCGTTCGAGACCACGTCGCTCTCGCTCAACAAATCCGCGACCTCACTCGCCGTCGCGCCCTCCGGAACGGTGACGATCGCCTCGCCGGAGCCGTCGCCGGGGTCGAAGGGCGGAGGCTGGAAGAGGGCGACAAGGAACCAGACGACCAGGGCGCCGGCCAGCAGCAGGGCCAGCGCCAGGATTCGGCGGCGCCGGTAGGCGCCGCGCGGCCGAGACGGACGAGGGGGCCCAGGATCGCCGCCCTCTCGTCGGAAGCGCTCGCGGACGGATCGCCGGGGCTTTCGCGGCTGAGACGTGGACTCCGCTGCCGGACGAGGCTGCCGGGTGGGCGCCGCGGCCGGGCGTGGCTGTGGCTCGGCCGAGACCGCTGACGGGGGCGGTGCAGCCGGCGGCGGCTCGGGGGCGGCGCGCTCAGCCGGGGAGGGCTCGGCCGCGGGTGGCTCGGAGGCGGCGGCGCGGTCGGTCACCATCTCCTCGGCGGTCCGTCCCCGCCGGGCCTTGCGGCGGGCCTCGCGCTCGCGCCGGCGCCGCTCACGCTCCAGGGAGGCGGGGTCGTCACGCCCGAACTCGTCCGTGGGCGGCTTCAGGCCATCGCCGTCGCGGTCGCCGGGCGCCGTGAGGTTTCCCTCCTCGTCCACGAACCAGTCCTGTCGCTCAGCCATCTGTACCCCTCTGGCGGGAAGCCAGGTACGACTCGAGTAAGTGGGCGGCGGCGAGGGAGTCCGGGTCTGCGCGCGCGCCCTCGCGCGCGCTGCGCTCCCCCATGCGCGTCGTCAGGCGCTCGTCGTATGTCCGCACCGGCACGTCCAGCAGCTCGGTCAGCTCCGTGGCGAATGCCCTGCTCCGCTCGGCCTGCTCCCCCTCGTCTCCCCCGAGGGTGCGCGGCAAACCGACCACGACCTCCTCGGCGGCCTCGGCCTCCACGAGCCGGGCCACGGCGACGGGGTCGGGCGGCTCGAGCGCCTCGAGCGGCCTCACCAACGTCCCGGTCGGGTCCGAGATCGCACAGCCGCAGCGGGCGCTGCCGTAATCGAGCGCGAGCACCCGCAAGAAGCTATCGAGTACCGGCCGGGACCCGCTCCGTCTCAGCGGGAAGCAGCTCGCTGGCGGACTCGGGGCTGTCGGGTGCGAGCTCCGCTTTCGCGATCTCCTCCGCGTCTACGTTGCGGGGGTGGTGACAGGCCGCTGCCTGCCCGTCGCCGTAGTCGGCGAGCGGCGGCTCGTCCTCGGAGCAGACCTCGGTCGCCCATGGACAGCGCGTGTGGAAGCGGCAGGCCGGCGGCGGGTCGACCGGGCTGGGGACGTCGCCCTCGAGCACCACGGGCTTGCGGGCCGCGTTCGCCTTCGGATCCGGGATCGGGACCGCCGAGAGCAGCGCCAGCGAGTACGGGTGGATCGGACGCTTGTAGAGCAGGGAGCCGGGCGACCGCTCGACGATCTTCCCGAGGTACATGACAGCGATCCGGTCCGAGACGTGCCGGACGACGCCGAGGTCGTGCGCGACGAAGATGTAGGAGAGGTCGAACTCGTCCTGCAGGTCCTCGAGCAGGTTGATGATCTGCGCCTGGATCGAGACGTCGAGCGCCGAGACCGGCTCGTCGGCGATGATCAGCTTTGGCCGAAGTGCCAGCGCCCGCGCGATGCCGATCCTCTGTCGCTGGCCACCGGAGAACTCATGGGGGAAGCGGTTGTAGTGCT
>DATFPJ010000205.1:0-3594 GCA_035264865.1 Solirubrobacterales bacterium | reverse complement strand
TAGATCGCCTCGCGCAGCCCCGGCGGGCGCAGCTCGCCGAGCTTGCGGGCCTGGTCCTGGGCGAGCGCCTTGGTCGGATAGAGATAGAAGGCGCGGCGCTTCGGTTCGTGCGCGATCCCGTCGAGCACCGGAAGGTTGAAGGAGAGCGATTTGCCGGACGCGGTGCCGCTGGTCAGGATCAGATGAGAGTCGCGCGCCGTCTCGTAGGCGGCGGCCTGATGCGAGTACAGCGACTCGATCCCGTTCGCGCTCAGCGCCTTGGCCAGCGCCGGGTGCAGCGAGTCCGGCAGACCGGTCAGCTTCGCCATCGTCGCCGGCTCGGCCGATTCGGCGACCAAGCGACCGTCCTGGCGGGCGGGGCCGAGGGCCGGCTCCCAGGCGCCGCCGGCGACCCCCGCCCGGCTAGCCATCCCCGCCCCCAAGGTGGGGCGCTTGTGTCGGCCCGTCGCCCACAAAAGCGCCCCGCTCGGGCCGATCGACCGCGGCGGCGACCCGCATCGCCTGCAGCGCGCTCGCATCGTGCAGTCGCAGGATGTCGGCGCCGCCCCTCACCGCCAGAGTCACCGCGGCGCTCGTCGCCCATTCCCGCTCCGTTGCAGACAACCGCGCCTCCCAGGAGCCACCGAGGACGGCCCCCAGGAAGTCCTTGCGGGAGAGCGAGACGTAGAGGGGGCGGCCGAGCGCCTTGAGCTCGCCCAGCCGGCGCAGGATCTCCAGGTTGTGCGCGACGGAGAGGTCGAAGTCCAGGCCGGGATCGAGCACGATCTGATCCTCCGAGACGCCGGCCGCCGCGGCGGCCTCGAGCCGCGCGGCGAACCAGGCCCTCTGATGGTCGACCGGATCGTCGTAGGCGAACGGCCCGCGCTCCTGGCGCGGGGGTCCCTCGATGTGCATCAGGACCAGCCCGCATCCGGTCTCGGCCGCCAGGTCCAGCATGTCCGCTACGCCGCCGCCGATGTCGTTGATCGCCGAGGCTCCGGCCTCGAGAGCGCGCCTCGCGACCTCCGGCGAGTAGGTGTCCGCGGAGATCGGCAGCTCGGTCGCCTCTGCGAGTCGTTCGGTCGCCGGAATCAGGCGACCCGCCTCGTCGTCCACCGGGACCTGCCCGCGTCCCCCGGCCGCCACGGCGCCCACGTCCAGCATCTCGAAGCCCTCCGCCGCGAGCCGCAGGCCGTCCTCCACCGCCCGCTCCGGGGTGACGCTGCGGGCCCCCTCGAACATCGAGTCGTCGGTGACGTTGACGATGCCGGCGCCGATCGGGGTCCGGAGCTCGAGCTCGCGGTCGCGCAGCTGCCAGCGGATCGCCATGAACCCAGGTTACGGTTCGCGGATGCCGCTCCGCTGCCTCTACACCGACCTCGACGGCACGCTGCTCGGCCGCTATGGCTCCCTGTTCCGCGACGCCGACGGCGGGTTCTCGTTGCTCCAGGCGCGGGCGCTCGAGGCCTGCGACCGGGCGGGCGTCGAGGTCGTCATCAAGTCCGGCCGCCGGGAGTCCTCGGTGATGGAGGACGCCAAGCTGATCGGGTCGCGCTCCTACATCTGCGAGGTCGGCGCCCTGGTCGTGATGGACGGGGAGCGGACCGTGCTCGCGGGCGACTTCGAGGCCGATCCCGGCAAGACGCTCGCAGAGACGATGGTGGACCGTGGCATCCCGGACGAGCTCTTCCAGCACTTTGCCGGACGCCTCGAGTGGCACAGCCCCTGGCACCGCCAGCGCGAGCTCTCGCTGCTCTTCCGTGGCAAGGTCGACGTGGCCGAGGCCAACGAACTGCTGGCCGAGCGCGGCCACAGCGGCCTGAGGCTGCTCGACAACGGCGCGATCTTCGCGCCGATGGAGGGGATCGACGGCCCCGCTCACGCCTACCACCTGCTCCCCGAGGACGCCAGCAAGGCCAAGGCGGTCGCCTTCCACATGCGCGCCCGCGGCTACGCGCCCGAGGAGTGCATCGCGATCGGCGACTCGGTCGAGGATCTCGCCGTCGCCGGCGTCGTCGGGCGCTTCTTCGTCCCCGCCAACGGGCCCGAGCGAGATCCGGCCCTGCGCGAGGCGATCGCCGGCCGCCCCAATGTGACGGTCACCGAGGGCCGGATGGGGGAGGGCGTCTACGAGGCCGTGATATCCACCCTGGCCGGAGCCTGATGCGCACGGTCCACGTCACCCGCTCGATCCCCGCGCCACCCGAGGCCGTCTTCGACCGCCTCGCGGACCACGCGAACTACGACCGCTTCAGGCCGATTCACGGCTCGGAGCTTCTGCGCGAGGGCGATCCGCCCCCGAACGGTGTCGGCGCGCTGCGGCGCATCAAGGTCCGCCCGCTGGTCTTCGAGGAGGAGATCACGCTTTACGAGCGTCCCTCGAGGCTCGACTACCTGATCGTGAAGCTCAACGTCCCCTTCGAGCACCACGGCGGGTCGATCCGGCTCAGCGCCGAGGGGGAGGGGACCCACGTGGACTGGCGATCCACCTTCACGGTGCCCACGCCCATCATCGGAACCCTCGAGGAGCGCATCTGGGAGCCGGTGCTCGCGCGCGGCTTCCGGCGGGTGCTCGAGGACGTCGAGCGGATGACCGCGCCTTAACTGCCGCCGTTCGCGGAGAAGCCGGTCTTCCGCAACTCGAGCTCACGCTGCTCGATCACCCGGTCGATCAGCCCGTACTCGGCCGCCTCGTTCGCCTTGAAGAAGCGGTCGCGCTCCATGTCCTCGTGGACCTGCTTCTTGGACTTGCCGGTGTGCTTGGCGTAGATCGCGTCGAGGCGGTCGCGGAGGTCGAGCGTCTCCCTGGCGTGGATCTCGATGTCCGAGGCGACACCCTCGAAGCCGCCGCTCGGCTGGTGAATCAGGATCCGTGAGTTGGGCAGCGCCATCCGCTTGCCCTTCGCGCCGCCGGCGAGCAGCAGTGCGCCCATCGACATCGCGATCCCGTAACAGATCGTGCGCACGTCCGGCCTCACGAACTGCATCGCGTCATAGATCGCCATGCCCGCGTAGACGACTCCGCCCGGGGAGTTGATGTAGAGCGAGATGTCCTTGTCCGGGTCCTCGGACTCGAGGTGGATGATCTGGGCGACGATCAGGTTCGCCACCTGGTCGTCGACCGGCTGGCCGAGGAAGACCACACGCTCGCCGAGCAGCCGGGAGTAGATGTCGAAGGAGCGCTCGCCGCGTGCGCTCTGCTCGACGACCATCGGGACCAGGGGCATCGCCCACCTCCTCGTTCGGGGTCGATACGCAACCGAGAGGTTGCGCCACGTACGATAACATAAGCAACCATGAGGTTGCGAAATGAAGAAGCTGCGCGGTCCGCCGACGAGAAGGCGCCATGGGTCGAGCGCGAGACCATGGTCGAGGCGAGCCCCGAGGAGGTCTGGGAGGCACTCACAGACGAGGACCGGCTCGAGGAGTGGATGGCGCCAGAGGTCGAGCTCGATCCGGTAGAGGGCGGCGAGCTCGCCGTCCGCGACGGAGAGGACGAGCGCAATGGGACCGTCGAGACCGTGGAGGAGAACGAGAGGTTCGCCTTCACCTGGTCGCGCCCAGGCGAGGGCGAGAGCTTCGTCGAGTTCACCATCGAGGCGCTGCCCGGGGGCT
>DATFPJ010000204.1:0-4783 GCA_035264865.1 Solirubrobacterales bacterium | reverse complement strand
TGGCCTCCTGCTGATCGTCGGGGTCCTCCTGAGCTTCTATTCCGCCTCCGGCGCGATGGGTGCGGCGATGCGCTCCCTGGAGGCCATCAATCGCGCGAAGGGAGGCCGCCGCTTTCTGCCCAATCTCGGCGTGCGGGTCGGGCTCACCGTGCTGGTCACCCTGCTGGTGCTGATCGCCTTCCTCGCGGTGGTGATCGCGGGGCCGCTCTTCGGGGCCATCGCCGATGCCGCCGGGTTTCCCGACGTGATCAAGGGCATAGTGGGCTATTTGCGCTGGCCGATCGGCGCGGCGGCGCTTCTCACCGCGTTCTCGATCGTCTACGCCCTCGGGCCGCGGCGGACCCCGTGGGCTGACGGTCGCTCGCTCGTCTCGGTCCTGCCGGGGGCGGCCATGGGCACGGCGCTCTGGTTCGCGGCGTCGCTGCTCTTCACCGCCTACGTCGCGCACTTCGACGCCTATGACAAGACCTATGGCACGCTCGGGGCGGTGATCTCGCTGCTGATCTGGCTCTGGCTCGGCAACATGGCCTTCCTCGTGGGCGCGCTGTTCAACGCGGAGGGCTACCGGGTCTTGGACCGGGATTGATGACGCCCCCCCTTGGGGTCGATCTGGGCAACAGCTTCGACAGCTTCCGACACGGCGCCCAGGAGTTCTTCCACCGGCTCGCCGACATCGGATGGCCGGCCATGGCGATCGCGCTCGGCTTCTATCTTGCCCACCTGCTCGCCCGGAGCCGGGCCTGGCGGAACGTCCTGCAGGCGGCGTATCCAGACCACAAGGTCCCGTTCTCCCGGATCGTCGCGGCATACCTGGCGGGAGCCGGCCTCAACAGCATCATCCCGGCGCGGGTCGGCGACGCGGTCAAGATCTTCCTCGCCAAGCGCTCGATTCGCGGTTCCAGCTATCCGACGGTGGTCTCCTCGTTCTTCGTCGGGTCGGTGTTCGACACCTCGGCCGGGATCCTGGTCTTCGTCTATGCGCTCACCCAGGGACTGCTCCCGCAGCCGCCCGAGCTGCCGGACCTGCCCGCCTTCGACATCGCCTTCTGGGCGGAGCATCCGAGCCTTCTCCTGTTTACGGTGACCGCTCTCGGGATCGCGGTGATCGTCACCTTCGCGTTGCTGGCCCGGCGGGTCGAGGCGTTCTGGGACCGCGTCAAGCAGGGGGCGATCGTCCTCACCGACATCGGCTTGTACCTGCGGACGGTCGCCTCCTGGCAGGCGCTCGGCTGGCTCTTCCGGTTCTTCTCCTTCTGGTTCTTCCTCGACGCCTTCCACATCGGTGGGTCGTTCGAGAATGTGCTGCTGGTGATGAGCGTGCAGGCCGTCGCGACGCTCCTGCCGCTCACCCCCGGCGGCGCGGGCGCCCAGCAGGCGCTGCTCGTGGCCACGTTGGTGGGGCCCGGCCCGATCGCGGTGCTCACCTATTCGGTGGGCCAGCAGATCGCGATCGCCGCCTGGACGGCGATCCTCGGCGCGCTGGCCATGATCTTCGTCTTCCGCACGACCGACTGGCGGCGACTGATCCGCAGCGCGAGCCGGGAGGCGGGGCAGCACGCCTAGGTTCCCGGCCGGCTCGAGATCGTCCACAGCCACGGAGGCCGCTCGGCCGGCGGGAACCGATAGTGGTCGCGGCCCGGCAGCGTTTCCAGCGGGACCAGCGCCGGGTCGTCCTGGAGGCTCAGCCTGAGACCCGATGCGGCCTCGATCTGCTCAGCGCCAGCCGTGCGCACGATCTGCTGCCACGGCAGGCCGGGGCGGTAGAGCCAGTAGGTGAGGCGCACCGGGCCGCCCGAACGCCGCAGATCCTCGACCGCGGTGAACTCCGTGACCCGCCGGCCCGAGACAGTCAAGCCCGGGTCGCGTCCCGGCGCGGCGCAGGTCGCTTGCCGGCAGTAGCGGAAGTCGACCGGCAGCTCGCCCGAGCGGGCAGTGGGCGCCGGAGCCAGGCTGCGGACGAGCTTGCCGACCGGAAAGCCGTAGGCGAGAGCCAGCGGGTTCCGGCCGCAGGGCACCGGGTAGCGCCCGCTGCAGGCGATCCGGCGCGCCAGCATCTCGCCCAGCTCGCGCTCCCCTTTGGTCGGGGGCGAGGCCACCAGCGCCGCGATCGCGACGACGATCAACATGCCGACCATCCCGGCGAGCCCGAGGTACTCGACCGAGGCGGCTCCCCGGCCGCCTTTGTGGTGAGAAGCGCGCACGCGCAGAAGGTCTCGGGGGATTCCTGTCGGCTCCCGCGCCGTCCGTGGCGAATCTCAGCCGGATGAGCACCGGGTCTATGATCGGGGCATGGAAGGTTTCGGCGGACTTTTCGGCGATCCGGAGGAGATGCGCAGGAGGATGGAGGAGCTCCAGGAGCAGATGGCCGGGGCTCAGAAGGTGGCCTGGGCGGACAACGCGATCAAGCTCGCGGTCGAGATGACCGTGGCTGCGATCAGCTCGCTCGAGCTGAGCGGCTCGAGCGACGAGCAGGCCGTTCAGGTCAGGGACGCGATCCGGATCGTCTTCCCCGAAGCCGTCACACTGGTGAGGGAGGCCCGGGAGGGCCTTCAGGACTAGCTGACCGTCTCGTCCCGTGGGCCTGCCGGAACCCTCCGTGAGCAGCACGGCCCTGGTCACAGGCGCCTCGTCCGGGATCGGGGCGGCGGTCGCGACCGAGCTCGCCTCGCGCGGCTACTCGGTCATCCTCGTGGCCCGGCGCGAGGAGCGGTTGCGGAGCCTGGCCACGGAGCTCTCGTCGGATCATGGCGTCGAGGCGGAGGTCGTCACCGCCGACCTCGGCGACGAAGGCGAACGGGGCCGTCTGGAGGACGAACTCGGCAGTCGGGCCCGCACGGTCGAGGTGCTGGTCAACAACGCCGGATTCGGCCATCAGGCCGACTTCGCGCGAAGCCCGCGGGAACGGATGGTCGAGATGGTGCGGGTGAACGTCGAGGCGGTGGTGGACCTGACCAGCCGCTTCATCGCGCCCATGGTGGATCGGGGGCGTGGGAGCGTCATCAACATCGCCTCGCTCGGCGCCTTTCAGCCGCTTCCCGGCTCGGCCGTCTACGGGGCGAGCAAGGCGTTCGTCCTCTCCTTCAGCGAGGCGATCCGGACCGAACTGCGCGGCTCCGGCGTCACCGTCACTGCGGTCTGCCCCGGGCCTGTGCGGACCGAGTTCATGGCGACGGCGGAGGTACCGGGGGTCGAGGACCGCACGCCCGGGATCGTCTGGATGTCGGCGGAGGACATCGCGCGAGCCGCCGTCGACGGTGCCGCTCATGACAAGCGTGTCGTCGTCCCCGGCATGCTGAACCGCGCGGGTGCCCTGGCCGGCCAGCACAGCCCGAGGGCCGTAGCGCTGCCCCTGATCGGCCGCATCTGGCGCAACCTCTGATCCATGCCGACGCTCGAGGCCCGCGGCGTCGAGCTCGCCTGGAGCGCGCGGGGCGAGGGGGCGCCGGTTCTCCTCCTGCACGAGACCGCGGCGAGCTCAAGCGTCTGGAAGCCGGTCAGCGAAGCGGTCGCCGAGGAGGCATGGGCGATCAGCTACGACCGGCGTGGCTGGGGCGCTTCCGGCGCCCCGGATGAATACCGCAGGACCACCGTCGAGGAGCAGAGCGAGGATGCGGCGCGCCTGATCGAGTCGATCGAGGGCGGGCCTGCCGTGGCATGCGGGGCGGGAGTGGGGGCGGTGGTCGCGCTCGACCTGGCGCTTCGCAGGCCGGAGCTGGTCGCCGGCCTGCTCCTGATCGAGCCGCCCCTGCTTCAACTGCTCCCGGAGGCGACCGAGGCGCTCTCGGAGGATCGCAACCGGCTCGAGACCGCCGCCGCGGCGGGCGAGAGTCCGATCGAGCTCTATCTGTCCGGCGGACTGCCCGCACTCGGAGCGGGGGTGTCGCGGCTCCCCGAGGGGACCCTGGCGCTCGCCCGGGAGAGGACGGCCAGCGTGGTCGCCGAGCTCGGCCTCGCGTCCTCCTGGCGTCTGCCGCTGCCGCGACTAGCCGAGACAGAGACCCCAAGCGCGGTCGTCACCGCGCCCTCGACGCCGCCGCTCCTCCGCGACGCCGCCATGGCCTTGGCTGGGCGCCTGCCGCGAAGCACCACGGTGGAGGTGAACGCGGGACCCCATCCGCCCCATCTGGGGGCGCCGGCCGAGGTGGCGGCGATCGCCACCGATCTGGCCCGGCGCTAGTCGGCGACCGGCAGCCGCTCGGCCTGGAGCTCGATCACGCCACCGCGGCGCGCGATCACCGCGGCGCCTTCGAGGACCACGGCCAGGATCGCCGTCGGGACCGCCGCGAGGACGGTGACCAGGACGTCGATCCAAAACGCGGCGCGACCGCGCCCCGTGCCGGGTCGCAGGCGTCCGGAAGCCGTCTGGGAGGCGAAGTCGCGGTGGAAGGTGAGCAGGTTCAGCAGCGTCTGCCACATCGCCGCCATGCCGGGGCGCGCCAGGTGGCGGACGCGACGCAGCTCGTAGCCCCGCCGAGCGAGAAGCAGCGACGCCGCGCGGGGTGTCGGCTTCACGTCATGCCCTCCGGACCTCAGAGCCGCCCAGTTCTCAGCGCCGAGCCAGGTCTGCAGGCTCGCCGCGTTGTCTGCCCGCACGGCGATGCTCTCGCCGCGCTGCTCGGCGCGGACGAGCAGCTCGGCAGCCGCCTCGTCGGGCGACGGGACCGCGTCGCGCGCGACGACCAGGCCGCAGTTCTCACAGCGGTCGACGAGCTGATCTTCCCGATCCGCCTTGGTCTCGACCCAGACGAAGAGCGGCTCATTGCACGCCGGGCATCGCGGGACG
>DATFPJ010000203.1:0-4693 GCA_035264865.1 Solirubrobacterales bacterium | reverse complement strand
GATCCGCTGGCCCGACGAGCACACGCCGGATGCCTCGGTGTTCCACGCCGCCAACGAGCTGCAGATCCCGGCCGCGCCGGAGGTCATCTGGGCCTGGCTCTGCCGGCCCGACCTCTGGCCGCGCTACTACGGCAATGCCCGTCTGATCAAGCACCTCGCCGGTCCCTGGCCCGAGATCGAGGTCGGCAGCCGCTGGCGCTGGCTCAGCTTCGGCGCCTTCGTCACCACGGAGGTGGTCGAGTACCAGCCGCACGAGCGGCTCGCGTGGTCCGCAAAGGAGCTCGGCGGCAGCGGACACCACGGCTGGGTCCTGCGACTGCAGGACGGCGGCACCTTCGTGCGCACCGAGGAGACGCAGAAGGGCCCCGGGATCCGGCTGGCCAAGCCGGTGCTGCGTCCGTTGATGGTGCGCTACCACCAGCGCTGGCTGGAGGGGCTCTCCAGGGTCGCCGCCGAGGGGGCCCCTCCCCCGCACAGCTAGATTCCGGGCGTGGACGCGTTCGAAGAGCTGCGCGATCGCCTCGGCGAGATCCACGATCTGAGCCGCGCCGCCGCGCTGCTCGGCTGGGACGAGCGGACGATGATGCCCGCGGCCGGGGCCGAGGCGCGCGCGGAGACCCAGGCGACGCTGGCGAAGGTGCGGCACGAGATGTTCACGGCCGACGAGATCGGGCGGCTGATCGACCGGGTCCGGACCGGCCCGGAGGGCGACGCCCCACCCGGCGAGTCGCTTCCCGCCGACCTCGCGCGGATCGTCGCCCGCGACTGGGAGAAGGCCCGGCGAGTGCCCTCCGAGCTCCGCGCGGAACTCGCCCGGGCAAGCTCGATCGCCGAGGGCGTCTGGGTCGAGGCCAAGCAGCGCTCCGACTTCGGCATGCTCCTCCCCTACCTCGAGCGGAACGTGGAGCTGACCCACCGCTACGCGGAGTGCTTCGACGGCTTCCCCGGGTTCTCCCACGCCTACGACCCGCTGCTCGACGAATACGAGCCGGAGATGACCACGGAGCAGATCCGCACCGTGCTCGTCGGCCTTCGCGAGGGGCTGGTGCCCCTGGTGCGCGAGGCGACGGAGAACGGAGCCGGCCCACCTCCCGATCCGTTCCGAGGGGACTTTCCGATCGACATGCAGAGCGAGCTGCTGGCCGAGCTGGTCGCCGAGCTGCCCTTCCCGGAGGGCTCCTGGCGGCTCGATCCGACCGAGCACCCCTTCGCGATCTCAATCGGCAGGGGCGACGTCCGGCTCACCACCCGCTACGACGAGGACAACCTGGCGATGGCCCTCTTCAGCGCGATGCACGAGGCGGGCCACGGACTGTACGAGGCCGGCGTGGACGTGGAGCTGCGGCGAACGCCGCTGTCCAAGCCGCGCTCGCTGGGATTGCACGAGTCGCAGAGCCGTCTCTGGGAGAACTGGGTGGCGCGCAGCCGTCCGTACCTGGAGCGGCTGCTGCCGCGGCTCCGCGAGCGGTTCCCGGACAGCTTCGACGGCGTGGACGCCGACCAGCTGGAGCACGGCGCGAACCGGATCGAGCGATCGCTGATCCGGATCGAGGCCGACGAAGTGACCTACAACCTGCACATCCTGATCCGGTTCGAGCTCGAGCTCGAGCTCTTCGAGGGCGGCCTGGCACTGAAGGACCTGCCGGAGGCGTGGAACGAGCGATACCGCGCCTACCTCGGGCTCGACGTTCCCGACGATGCCCACGGCGTGCTGCAGGACGTCCACTGGGCCGGCGCGGCGTTCGGCTATTTCCCCACCTACAGCCTCGGCAACGTGATCGCCGGGCAGCTCTGGGAGGCCGCCGAGTCGGATCTCGGCGACCTCGACGCGATCATCGGAGACGGCCACCTCGCCTCGCTCGGCGAATGGCTGCGGGATCGGGTCCACCGCTACGGCCGGCGGCTCTCCCCCACGGAGATCCTCGAGCGCGCCGGGTGCGGCGAGCTCTCCGTCGAGCCCCTGCTGCAGCACCTGCAGCGGCGGGTGGCCCTGGCCGCGGCCTGATCGGGCGGCAAGTGGCACGACCGCCGCACATTGCGGCTATTTTCCGCCGCCGATGGGCGAGCTAGGACGCTGGAACGGCGTATACGGCGGCTGGACCCACGCCGGGACCGAGCGGATCTTCGTACGGGTCCCCGCCGAGCTCAAGCGTCGCGCCGGTGATGCGGCGGCGGGCTGGCGCGGAGACGGCTCGGGGCCGACGGGCTGGCGCGGCAACGGCTCGAGGCCGGAGCTCGAAACCACACCGATCGTGCTGGTCCACGGCCTCTCCTCCAGCCGCACCCTGAAACCCTCGATCAAGGCGCTCGGGAGCCAACGGCCGGTCTTCGCGCCTGACCTGCCGGGCTTCGGTCTGAGCGACCAGCCGATCCGCCCACTCGACGTACCGGGTCTCGCTGACGCTCTGCGGCGCTGGCTGTTCGAGCACGACCTCGCGCCGGCGATCGTGATCGGGGTGTCCTTCGGTTGTCAGGTCGCCGTCGACCTGGCAGCGAGTCACCCGTCCGCCGTCCACCGCCTCGTCCTCGTCGGCCCCACCTTTCATCCCGCGGCGAGAACGCCCGCCCGAGTCGCCCTGCGCTGGGCTCGGAGTGTGCCCTCGCCCCGTCTCGCCCCCGCGGTCCTCCACGACCTGATCGACGCGGGGCCCTGGCGCAGCATCCAGACATTCCGCAGAGCCCTGGCGGACCCGGTCGAGACCAAGCTCGGTCAGATCGAGGCGCCGACGCTCGTCGTCCGCCCGGAGCGTGACCACCTCGCCCCCGGGGAGTGGACCGAGCGGATGGCCGAGCTGATCCCGGACGCCGAACTCGTCGTGCTCCCCAAGACGCGCCATTCCATCGGCCGGGGAAGCGCCGCGCGCCTCGCCGCCCTGGTCGATCCTTTCCTAGCTGAGGCCGAGCCGGAAGAGGGCCTGACCGACACCGCGACGGAGCGGGAGCGGAAGGAGACGGAGGAGGGGCTGGCGGGGCCGGCGGAGCTGCCGGAGCCGGCCTGATGGAGGTCCGGCGACACAGGCGGCTGATTCGCTTCGCCCTCATCTATCTGGTGGTGACGATCGGGGTGCTGGCGGCCTGGATCCTGATCGCGCCGAAGGGCTTCTACGACAACTTCCCCGGCGGCTCGGCGCACTGGGTCTCCGTGCTGCCGCCGTACAACGAGCACCTCGAGCGCGACTTCGGGGCCGCCGCCCTCGGCCTCACCGTCCTCGCGGCGCTGGCCGCGCTCTGGATGGAACGCCGGGTGATCCAGGCGTCGGCGCTCTCGCTGCTCGGCGCCGGCGTTCCCCACTTCGCCTACCACCTGACGACGACCGAGCACCTCTCGACGGGGGACAACGCGGGCAGCCTGATCGGCCTGGGCCTCGACGTCCTCCTCCCGCTCGCTCTCCTCTACCTGGTCAGCGACCTGGCGCAGCGGCCGAGCGTCAGGCCGGAAACGCCGCGGGCGGAACCGGCCGCGAACTCTCCGCGCTGACCGAGACCTGCACGCGGCTGAAAGGATGCTCGCGTGGACTTCGGGATCTCCTATTTCCCGACCGACGAGGCGGTCGATCCGGCGGCGCTGGCGCGGATGGCCGAGGAGCGGGGCTTCGAGTCCGTCTTCGTCACCGAGCACACCCACATCCCGGCGAGCCGGGAGACCCCGTATCCGGTCGGTGGCGAGCTGCCCCGCGAGTACTGGCGGATCTACGACCCGTTCGTCGCGCTGGCGACGATGGCCTCCGCCACCGAGCGGATCAAGGTGGGCACCGCGATCTGCCTGCTGGTGGAGCGGGACCCGATCACCACCGCGAAGGAGGTTGCCTCGCTCGATCGCCTCTCGGGAGGACGCTTCCTCTTCGGAATCGGCGCCGGCTGGAACCTCGAGGAGATGCGCGACCACGGCACCGATCCAGCGAAGCGGTTCAGACTCCTGCGCGAGCGGGTCGAGGCGTGCAAGGCGATCTGGACCCAGGAGGAGGCGAGCTACCACGGCGAGTTCGTGGACTTCGATCGAATCGTCTGTCGGCCCGCGCCCCTCCAGGAACCCCATCCACCGATCCTCGTCGGCGGCTTCGGACCGAAGGTGCATGACCGGGTGATCGCGTACGGCGACGCGTGGTTCCCGAACAGGATCCCGCCCGACGACGCGATGATTGCCCGCGTGGAGGAGCTCCAGCGGCGGGGCGATCAGGCCGGGCGAGGCCCGATCCCCGTCACGCTGCAGATCCCACCCCGCGACCCCGCGATCCTCGAGCGCTACGAGGCGGCCGGCGTCACCCGCGTCGTCCACATGCTCCGCGCTGGGGATGCCGGCGACCTCGGCAGGGCGGAGCGCAAGCTCGACGAGTGGACCGAACGCATCCACGCGTATCAGTAGAGTCGCGCCGCCGTGTACCACGCATTGCTCTTCTTCCACGTGCTGGCGGCGTTCTTCCTCGGGGCCGCGGTGGTGATCTTCTCGGCGTTCGCTCTCGGCGGGCCCATCAACCGGCCCACAAGCTGACCGCGGAGATCCTCTGGGGCGTCGGGGGCGTCGGCACGCTGGTCCTGGGAATCTGGCTCGCCGTCAACCGCCCCGAATACGAGATCTGGGATGGCTGGATCATCGCCGCGCTCGTCCTCTGGATCCTCGCCAACGGAGCGGGGGCGCAGGCGAGTCGGGGTCTTCAGCCTGCCGGCGACGACTCCGCCGTCGCGGTGGATCGCC
>DATFPJ010000202.1:0-3876 GCA_035264865.1 Solirubrobacterales bacterium | reverse complement strand
GGAGTCACGGGCGGCCGTCTGGCCGTACCCGAAGGACTTGTTGATCGCCTCCGCCGCGGTCAGGCCCTGGACCTCCGGGTCCTGGCTGGCGTCGTCGGCCGGGCCTGGCTCATGGGTCAGGGCGGTGCCGTAGCCCTCGAGCAGCTTCTGCAGGTTCGCCCGGTCGGGCGCCTGGAGGGAGGTGAGGATCTGGTCGAGCTGGACGGCGGTGGAGGTCTGTGTGACCGGGATGCTGTCGCCGCTCGAGAGCTCGTGCGCGCTCGGGCTGCCCGGTCGGAGGTCGAGGAAGAAGTTGCCCTCCAGGAAGATCCGCGGGCGGATCTCGATCTGCGCGTCGCTGTGGACCGGCTGCCCGTTGTCGTCGACCGTGAACGTGACCTCGGAGTAGTTCGAGTCGCAGGTCCCGGTGAGGCCGTTCTCGCAGACGCTCTTGACGCTCTCGACCTTGCCGACGTTGACGCCGGCGACCCGCACGGGCGAGTCCTTGCGGATGTTGGCGGCGTTCTTGAAGACGGCGTGGAGCTCGTACGGATTGCCGAACGGCAGCGACTTCGTCCAGGCCAGGTAAGTCCCGATGATCACCAGGGCGATCAGGATCAGCCCGTTGCGGGCGCGGTGCGGCGGGTGCCCCTTGCGGTAGATCCGCTCGTCGTAGTCCTTGCGCTGAACGACCCGCGGCGTCACTTCTTGCCCTTCTTCTTCTTGGGCTTCTTCTTCGTGAGCTGCTGGAGGATCTGCGCGTCGGTGTGGATCCCCTGGTTGCCCGGGATGTTCCCGATGACCTGCTGCCCGGGGAAGTACACCTCGTTGCCGGCCTCGCACTCACGCGGCTGTCCGGGGGCCGCCGTGTTCGGATAGGGGTTGTAGTGAAGGAAGTTGGTCGCCTGGCCACCGCCGCTGGCCGGCGCCGAGCTCGGACCGATCTCGCTGTTCGGCCCGATCGGTGGCTGCAGAACGATGAAGCGCTGGCTCGTCCCGATCCCGTTGCCCGTGCCGAGGAAGCTCGCGACGTTCCGGAACAGCAGCGACGCGTAGTTGCAGACGGATTGGGCCGGGGTGATGAATCGAAGCGGCGGGGCGAGCGTGTTGTTGAAGTCGGTCAGGTAGTTGATCCCCTGCCGCGCGCTCGAGTCGTTCGCCAGGTTGAGGATCGCCTGCGCGGTCGGATCGAGCTGTGCGTTGAACCCTGGGGCGAGCGGCAGCGCCTTGACGCCCTCCACCGTCGCCGCCGCGAGCTCCTTCGCGCGCGGAGCCAGCGCGTGGAAGCCGGGCCGGAGCTCGCTGAAGAGCCGTGCCGTGTTGGCGAGGAACGGGCGGACCGTCGGCAGATCCGCGATCGCGGCGTCCTCGGCGGCCGGTGAGCGCGAGATCGACTCCTGGATGAAGGGCCGCGACACCCGCGCGAAGGCCGCGAAGGTCGTATCGAGGTCGACGAACAGCTGCCCCTGGATCTCCGCGACCGGCGCGACCTCCGCGGCTGTAGCCGAGAGCGAGGAGACGAATCCGGAGAGGTCGGTGGTCGGGTCGGCCAGGTTGCGCATCACCGGCGTCAGCACACCGACCAGCGGCTTGAGCTGGCCGATCGCCGCGTTGAAGGCCACCCCGCGGCCCGCGAGCGCGTTGCCGAACTCGAGCAGGTTCGTCTGGATCGCGTCCCGCGTCGGCGCGTCGAACATGTTGAAGACCTGGTCGATCTCGACCGGCTCCGGCCGCGCGGCCGTCAGCGGGATCGTGGCGCCCTGCTCGAAGCCGCGCGTCGAGTTGCCGCGGTTGATCTGCAGGTACTTGAGACCAAGCGCCGACCGCGCCCTGACGACGACTGTGGAGTTCTCGGGCAGCGGGTCGAGGTCCTGGTTCAGGTTCATGTCCACCACTGCCACCTGTCCGGTGCACTGCCGGGTCGGATCGTTGGGACACGGCGCGTTGTCCACGTTCTCGGGCTTGATCTCCGTGATCTGGCCCACCCGCTGGCCGCCGATCCGGACCTCGTTGCCCGGAACGAGGCTTTCCGTGTCCGGGAGTTGTGCCGAGAGCCGGTAGGTCGGAACGAATGGCAGCCCGTTGTTCGCCTGGTAGGCGAGGAAGACCGCGACCACCACGACGAGCACGGTGACCGCACCGACCAGGGTCGGGCTGGCGGCGAGGCTGCCCACGCGCCCGCGGCTCACGCTCCGCCTCCCAGCAGGAACTGGAGGAACATCGCCGCCTCGTCCATCGAACCGGCCTGCGGATCCGTCTTCGGGTCGGCCCCGCCCGGCGCGGTCGGATCATCGTTGCCGCCGTTATCGGGGGTGGTCTGCCCCGGCGTGCTCTCCTGGGGCACGACCTGGGGGACGAGCTCCTGGAGGTTGGGGACGTCGATCTGCGGCAGCGGGGACGTCGGTCGCAGGTGGGCCGTGGCCTTGCGGACCGCCTTCCTGCCCTTCTTCTTCTTCGGCGTTGGGGCGGTGGTCGTCGGGGACCTGAAGAAGGCCTCGCAACCCGATTGCAGCGTCGCGGCGACCTCGACGCACGCGGTCAGCTGGAGGTTGGAGCGAAGGAAGTGACCGAACGCGTCGATGCCGTTGGTCGTGCCGACCGAGTTGTAGATGAAGTCCATCAGGGACTGGAAGCCCTGCGTCTTCGCGAACGTGTCGAGGAAGGCCGCGAAGTTCTGCCCGACCGGGACCGAGGAGTTCGCCGTCCCGGCCAGGTCGGTGAGCAGGCCGTCGGAGGCGGCGAGCTTCGGCCCGGCGGCCTGTGCGGCGTCGCCGAGGCTTTGCAGCGCCGGGATCGACTCCCGCGCGAACGCCGGGAGGTTGACCGTCGCCTTGCTCAGCCCCCGTCCCCCACGGTTGAGGTCGGTGAACAGCGGCGTCCCCTGGTCCGAGAACTGCTTCAGCTTGGTCATGGTGAGGCGGACCTGATGGAGCGTCGCGGGGAACTTCCGGAGGCTCTCCTCGAGGTCCCCGCTGCGCTCCGCGGTGGCCCGGCCGGAGATCGCCGCGCCCCGGAAGAACCCGGTGATGTGGGTGCGCTCCCGGGCCAGCGGCTCGAGGACCGTGTTCCCGTTGTCGGCCAGGCTGGCGAGCTGCTGGTTCTGGTCCGCGAGGATCTTCAGCACCCGGTCGGTCTGGCGCAGGGCCGGGTTCGCCCGGTCGATCACCTCGCCCAGGTCCTCACCCCGCCCCGCGAGACTCGCGCCCAGGTCGTTCAGGATCAGGCGGAAGCGGTCGCGGAAGGGCAGCCGCTGGATGTTGTTGATCAGGTCGATGTCGACCGTCTTGCCGTTGTTCTCGAGCGGCAGGAGGTACTGCCCGGACCCGGGCTGGTCGTCGTCGATCTGCTGGAGCGGCGGCGGGAGCGGCGAGCCGGGGGCGCGAGGCTGAGTCGGCGTGCAGTCGACGTACTTCTCGCCGATCAGCGACTGGGGCCGGATGATGCAGCTCGCGTCGGCCCGGAAGTCCTTGAACCCGGAGTCGGTGATGTCCATGACGACGACCGCCTTGCCCGGGACGGCGTGCGGGCCGCCCTCCTCGCTCACGATCTCGTCGTTGCCGGAGACGTCGACCGATTTGACGGTCCCGACAGTGGCACCCGCGATTCGGACCTGCTCCCCCTTCACCACGAAGGAGCCGTTGTCGAAGATCCCCCGGACCTCGTAGCTGCCGCTGTGACCGTCCGAGCCGATCGCCGGCAGGGCGATCAGCAGCGCGATCGCGACCAACGCGGCGAGGGCGAAGAGGATCCGCCTCATGGCCCCGGCACCACGTCGGTCGAGTCGCAGTCGGACGGGCTGGCCGGCGCGCCGTTCGGAGGCCCGAGGAAGACCCCCGCCGGCGAGGGCGTAGCGAAGGGGTTGCTGCCCGCCAGGACGGGGGTCGCCCCGCCGGGGCA
>DATFPJ010000201.1:0-37071 GCA_035264865.1 Solirubrobacterales bacterium | reverse complement strand
GAGCCGCTCGACTCGGACGGCGGCTAGGAGAGCAGCCGCTCGAGCAGCGCCTTCTGGGCGTGCAGGCGGTTCTCAGCCTGGTCCCAGACGGCTGAGCGCTCGCCGTACAGCAGATCGGCAGTGATCTCCTCGCCCGGGTGGGCGGGAAGGCAATGCAGCGCGATCGCGCGCTCCGATGCCGCCGCGAACAGCTCGTCGTTCAGCTGGTACGGGGCGAGGTCGCTGCGCCGCCGCTCCGCCTCCGCCTCGTCCCCCATGCTCACCCAGACGTCCGTGTAGATCGCGTCCGCACCGGCGGCCGCCACGCCGGGGTCGTCCGTCAGCCCCGCCAGCCCCTCCTCGATTCGGTAGCCCGGCGGGCTCGCGATCACGACCTCCACGCCGGCGATCCCGCCCAGGATCGCCAGCGAACGGGCGACGTTGTTGCCATCGCCGACATAGGCGAGGCGCAGCCCCTCCAGCTCCCCGAAGCGCTCCCTCAGGGTGAGCAGGTCGGCCAGCGCCTGGCAGGGGTGATGCTGGGGCGTCAGGCCGTTCACCACCGGCACGCTCGAGCCGCTCGCCAGCTCTCGCACCCGCTCGTCGGATCCGGAGCGGATCACGATGCCGTGCAGGTAGCCGGAGAGGATCCGGCCCGTGTCGGCGATCGACTCGCCGCGGGTCAGCTGCAGCTCGTCCGCCCGCAGGACGATCGGGGTGGCGCCGAGTTCCCCCACCCCCACCTCGAACGAAACCCGCGTCCGCGTGGACGGCCTCTCGAAGACGAGCGCGACGGAGCGGCCCGAGAGCGAGTCGCGCCCCTCGCCGCTCTCGCGTCCCTGCTTGAGCTCCTCGGCGCGTGTGAGCAGCGCGAGCAGCTCTTCGCGGTCGAGCTCCTCGCCGGTCAGGAAATGGCTCGCCGGCCGGGGTGTGGTCTGCGACGTCATGGAGCCGCCGATACTACGCGCGTGCAATTGACCGCAATGACATGGAACTTGTTCCACGGCCGCGACTGGCCGCCGGAGCCCGCGCTCCAGGTCCGCGCCCACAAGGGCAACTGCCGGCGCGGGCCTCGGCGCGGCGAACGCTATGAGCAGACGAACTGGGACCTCTTCGACGAGTTCGGCTCACTGATCGCAGCGGCGGTCTGGGACGTAGCGCTCTTGCAGGAGTGTCCCCCGGCCTGGAAGCGAAGGCTCGCGAACGCGTGCGGCGCCGAGGTCCACCGCGCCCTCAGCGGGCGCAACTGGCTGCAACCCCTCACCTCGCTGATCGGCCGCTGGCGGCCCGACCTGCTCGGCGCGTGGGAGGGTGGGTCCAACACCACCCTGGTCAGGCCTCGTGCCGGCCCCATCGAGGAGCGCCGGGGCGTCGTCCTCACCTGGCGGCCCGAGCTCCGCGTGATGGCGCTGACCCGCCTCGCCACAGGCCTCGTGGTCGCGAACTTCCACGTCAGCGCCCACCCGCCCTCTGCCGAGCGCGAGCTGCTCGCCGCCGCCGCGCGGGCGGTCGAGTTCGCCGGCGGCGGACCGCTGATCCTCGGCGGCGACTTCAACGTCAGGCCGAAAGCGTCCGCGGTCTTCGATCAGCTCGAGCAGCGCTTCGGACTCGCGCCGCCGACCGCCCCGGACCGGCTCAGCCACCTGCTCGCGCGCGGCCTCGAGGTTGTCGAGCACCCCGCCGCCTGGCCGCCCGAGGCCCGCGACCGGATCGACCCCGACACCGGCCTGGCGATCCGCCTCTCCGATCACAACCCCGTGATTGGAAAGTTCGCAACTGTGGGATAGTCCGGTCGTGCCTAAGGCGTCAAGGCAGACGGAGGAGAGCGCCCGCGCCGAGCAGAGCGTGCAGGCCTTTCGCGCGGCGCTCGAGAAGAGCATCACCATCTCGCGCGAGCGGCTGCAGGAGGTGGTCGATGACGCCGTTCGCCGCGGCCGCATGACGCGCGGCGACGCGGAGGAGATGGTCGGCCGCCTCGTCACGCGCGGCCGCGATCAGGCCGAGGACCTCCTCTCACAGCTCGACCGGTTGCTCTCCCAGGTCCGCGAGGCGCCGGGCAGAGCGAGGCAGGAGGTCGGGGAGCGGGCCGGGCAGGCACGCAGGCGCGCCGGCACTCAAGCGGAGGAGACCCGCAAGCGGGCGGTCGCCGCGGTCGAAAGGCCGCTGGCCGGCGCCGATCGCATGCGACGGGCGGCCCGCGTTCCGGGCTTCCCGATCACCGCCTACGACCAGCTCTCGATCCGTCAGATCGATCGCCGGCTGCAGGAGCTGAGCCGCGCCGAGCTCCGCCGGGTGCGCGAGTACGAGCGGCGCAACAAGGCCCGCAAGGGCGTACTGCGCGCGCTCGATCGCAAGCTGCAGGACTGAGAACGAGTCTCGGCTACGTCAGCGCCTTGCGGCGCTCCTCGAGCTCCCTCGCGATCTCATCCAGCGCCTCGGTCGAGTTCTGCGCGCGCACCGCGAGCTTGGCGAGCTCCCTGCGCACGTCCTCGGTCGCCTTGTCGAGGGTCTCGCGCCAGTTCGAGACCTGATCCTGCGCCCGGGAGCTGGCCTCGCCGGAGACGCCGCGCAGCCGTGAGACCGCGTCGTCGATGCGAGTCCGCACATCGCCGGTCGCCTTCTCGCCCGCCGCTCGCAGGTCGTCGATCGCCTTCTGCACCTGGTCCCTGACGCCACCGCTTTCGCTTGATTCCACGTGGACCTCCTGGTCGCCTTCGGATCCCGCAATTTGCGGCGCAAGCCTATACGGAGGCAGTCAACTCCGACGCGAGCCGCATGAAGTCGAGCTCGCCGCCGGTCGTCTCGGCGAGGAGGGCCTCGGCATCGAGGCGCTGCCCCTGCGACCAGATCCGGCGCAGCCACTCACCCGCCTGCGGGTTCGAGAACCAGGCCTCGCCGAACCGCTCCCGCAGCGCCTCGCGCCACTGCACCTCCAGCGCCCACGCGCGCAGGTAGCAGGCGACGTAGAAGCCCTCGTCGACGTCGGAAAGCCAGGTCTCGCGGGGCCACTCGACCCCGACGCGCCCGCCGACGAGCTCGGCGTAGCGCGCCGGCATCTCGGCCAGGTCCGCATCCGGCCCGTGCAGCTCGACCTCGTAGGCGATCTTCGCCGCATAGCGCCGCAGGAACATCAGCCGGACGGCGCGGGCGCTCTCGATCGCAGCGTCGGTATCCGCTGCCCCCAGGATCGCGCCGAGCCAGGCGGGCTCGGCCGTGAGCGACTCGAGCAAGAAGGCGAACGACTCGGTGACGGCGTTGTCCCCGAGGTGGCGAAACTCGAACTCCAGGGACCTGTCGGTCCAGGCGAAGTGCTCGGTGTGCCCGGCCTCGTGGAAGAGCGTCGAGTAGTCCTCGCGGCCGCCGATCGGCGGCAGCACCAGGTAGATCTCGTCGGGGATCCGGGGAGTCGAGCAGAACGCGCGCGGCGTCTTGGTCGGGCGCGACTCGGTGTCCAGGACCACGTTCGCCTGCGAGTCGAGGTCGATCCCGAGGCCGAGCAGCGTCTCGCGCAGCGCGCCGACCATCCCGTCGCTCGGGAAGAGCGCGTCGAGGTGGGGGGCTCGGAAGAAGCGGACGAGGTCCGAGCGCCGGAGCTCGCCCAGGCTCACGTCGACGGTCCGCTCGAGCTCGGGGGCGACGGCGGCGGCGTAGCCGTCCTCGGTCGCGTCCGCGAACTCGGTCAGCCGCTCGGCGAGCGCCCGCAGGTCGAGCGCGCGGACGTCCGAGTACGCGTCCAGGTAGGAGTCCCAACCGAGCTCGATAGAGGCGGCATGCGAGAGCTCGAGCGCCTCCCGGTGGAGCGGATTGAGCCGTTCCGCGAGCACCGCGTTGCGAGCTGCCTCGATCTCCGCCCGACGGTCGCGGTCCGGTTCGTTCGCCTGGATCACAGGGGCCATCCGGTAGGGCATCGCCTCGCCGCCTACCTCGACCTCGAGCGTCGCCTCCAGCTCGGCCAGCCTCGCCTCGAGGATCCGCGTGCGCGAGCCGAGGTGGCCGCCGAGAGCGAACTGGTGGAGGTAGCGAAGGCGGCGCTCCGCATCGCTGCCGTCGGACCGCTCCTGGGCTTCGCCGCGCGCCTCGCCGATCCGCTCGACCGCCTCCCGCTCGAACAGAGCCGCATGCCGCTCGTAGATCGCCTCGACCTCGAGATCCGGCTTGTGCCCGGCCAGGTGCAGGTAGTAGTCCCGGTCGATCTCCTCGCAGAAGAGCTCGGCGTCTCGCCGGTAGGCGTCAAGGTCCCAGGGCACTGGCGCTGCAACGATAGGCCGGATGAGCGAAGCGACCGCGACACAGGAGCGGCCGGCCCGCGGCGAGCTGCTCACCCTCGACGTCGAGTCCCTTGCCTATGGCGGGAAGGGGGTCGCGCGTCGCAACGGGTACGTCGTCTTCGTCGCCGGGGGGCTGCCCGGCGACCGGGTCACCGCAGAGGTCACCAAGGCGAAGCGGGGCTACGCCGAGGCCCAGACCCGCGAGATCCTGCGGGAGTCCCCCGAGCGGGTACCGCCGCGCTGCGACCATGGCGGCGAGCCGTGCCCTGGCGCGCCGTGGCAGGGCCTCGCCTACGAGGAGCAACTGCGGCACAAGCAGGAGCAGGTCGCGGACTCGCTCACTCGGCTCGGCGGGCTCGAGGGATTCGAGCTCGAGCCGATCGAGGCCGCGGTCGAACGCTGGCGCTACCGCAACAAGCTCGAGTATTCGTTCGGCGAGCGCGACGGCCGGCTCGTCCTCGGCTTCCATGCCCGCGGGCGGTGGGACCTGGTGGTCGACGCCGAGGACTGCCAGCTCGCCACCGAGCGAAACAACGCGAAGCGCAACGAGCTGCGCGCCTGGGCGGCGTCCGAGGGGCTGCCCGCGTACGACCGCCGCGCGCGGGAGGGCGTCCTGCGCAACCTGGTGATCCGCGAGGGCCGGCGCACGGGTCAGCTGCAGACGCGCCTCGTCACCTCGCCCGTCGAGATCCCGCGCCCCCCGGTCGACCTCCACACGATCGCGGAGGGAACCGCCGACGCGGCCGACGGCCCGACCGGAGCCCTCGGCGAGGAGTATCTCGAGGAGGAGCTCTGCGGGCTGCGCTTCCGGATCTCCCACCGTGCCTTCTTCCAGACCAACACCGACATGGCGGAGCGGCTCTACGGAATCGCCGCCGAGATGGCCGGCCTGACGGGGAAGGAGCGCGTCTTCGACCTCTTCTGCGGCATCGGCACCCTCGGGCTGGCGCTCGCGGGCCGAGCAGGCGAGGTCTGGGGGGTCGAGATCGTGCCGCAGGCGGTCGTGGACGCCGAGGAGAACGCCCGTCTCAACGGGGTCGAGAACGCGCAGTTCCGCGCCGGCGACGCCCGCAAGGAGATCCGCCCGCTCCTGGAGGAGGCCGGGAAGCCGGACGTCGTCGTCGTCGACCCACCCCGCGCGGGCCTCTCGAAGAAGATCGTGCGACGCGTGATCGAGTGCGAGGCGGACCGGATCGTCTACGTCTCCTGCAACCCGACCACCCTGGCCCCCAACGCCGCCCAGCTCGCGGAGGCCGGCTATAGGCTCAGCCGCGTGAAGCCCGTCGACATGTTCCCGCAGACCCCGCACATCGAGTGCGTGGCGCTGCTCGAGCGATGATCGCCACCCCGGAACGAGCGGACGCGGCGGCATGAGGGGTTTCGGAGTAACCGCCGGGCTTGATCCCGAGATCTCCTCCCCGCTCGCCGCCCGCTGCCAGGAGCTCGGCTACGCCTCGATGTGGTCGAACGATCACCCCGGCGCCAAGGGCCTGGAGACGCTCGCGGCATACGCGAAAGGCGCCGAGCGAATCGACCTCGGGGTGGCGGTGATCGCGCTCGACCGCCAGTCGCCCAAGGAGATCGCCGGCGACATCGACCGCCTCGGGCTCGACCGCGAGCGTCTCTGGCTCGGCCTCGGCGCAGGGTTCACGGAGAAGCCGCTCACCGCGATGCGCGAGGCCCTCCCGGGCCTGCGCGAGGCGCTCCCCGGCATCCGCCTGGTGCTCGCCGCGATGGGCCCGAAGATGTCCGGGTTCGCCGGGGCGGAGTGGGACGGGGTCTTCTTCAACTGGATGACGCCCGAGTTCGCGGCCCAGGCGCGCAAGCGGGTCGAGGAGGGCGCCAGCGAGGCGGGGCGCGAGCCGCCGCCCGTCTTCGGCTACGTCAGGACCGCGGTAGGCGGGAACGCCGAGGAGCGGCTCGCGAAGGACGAGTCCTTCTACCGCGACCTCCACCAGGGCTATCGCAGCCACTTCGATCGGCTGGACGAGCCGGAGGGCACGGTCGGCGTCGCGGCGGAGAACGCCGGCGTAGCCCAGGAGGAGCTCTCCCGCTACCGCGCGCTCGACACGGTCGTGGTCAGGGCGCTCGCCAGCGCCACCCTCGAGGACATGAGCGCTCTGGCGGAGGCGGCTGCCCCGGGCGTCTGAGCAGGGCCCCGGGGCGAAGCGGCTGGGAGATGCCACTCCGCCCCGGAGGGAATCGGCCCTAGGGGAGAACTACTGGTGTCGCTCGCCCGCGGTCGCCGTCGCCACGCCCTCACTAAACGGGTTGCTCCTCGGCTTCGCCTCGGAGCACCCTCGCGTAACCGCGCCGGATCAGCGGCGCGACGGTGGTCGCGATACCCAGGACGGCGATGGCCAGCGAGGTGAGAATCGCGGGGTGGAACCCGTCGAGCAGGGCGGCCGAGCTGCCAGCCGGCGCGCTCGACGCCGCCGTGCCCGCGTCGATCACGGCGGTGGCGATCGCGAGGCCGATGGCGCCGCCCACCTGGAATGACGTGTAGACCAGCCCGGAGGCGAGTCCCTGCTCCTCCGGCGCCACGCCACCGGTCGCCGCCATGTTGAGCGGCCCGAAGGTGAGCGTGAAGCCGATCCCGGCCAGGATGAAGGTCGGCAGCATCCCGGTCAGGTAGTCCGTGTTCGCCCCGATGCTGAGGAAGAGGACGTACGAGGCCGCCAGGCTGGTGAGCCCGACTGCGATCGGCACCGTGGTGCCCACGCGGTCGATCAGGCGGCCGATGTTCGGAGAGCCGGTCGCGACGATGATGCCCGCCGGCAGGAAGGCCAGGGCCATCTGCACCGCCGACCAATCCCTCAGGTCCTGCATGTACAGGGTCCCCATGAACTGGAACCCGAACCAGCTGCCCAGCAGGGCCATCGCGCCGAAGTTGGCGCGCCGCAGCGGCGCAGAGCGCAGGATCCCGAGGCGCACCAGCGGGTTGGCGCTGTGCTGCTCGATCAGCACGAACGCGCTGAGCAGAGCGGCGATGCCGACGAAGGAGAGCAGCGTTCGGGCAGAGCCCCAGCCGACCTCCGGAGCCTCGACGACGGTGTAGACCAGTCCCAGCATCGAGGCCGCCAGCGTGGCGGTGCCACCGAAGTCGAAGCTGCGCAGCGAGACTCCAACGGTCGCCTCGTCACGATCGAGGTAACGGGGCAGGAGGAACAGGATCAGCGCGGCGATCGGGACCGGCATGAAGAACGTGTAGCGCCATCCCAGCTCGGTCAGCAGCCCGCCGAAGATCAGTCCAAGCGACCAGCCGCTCGCGCCGGTGGCGGTGTAGACGCTGAGCGCCCTGTTGCGCGCCGGCCCCTCCGCGAAGCGCGTCGTGATGATCGAGAGGCCCGCCGGCGCGGTGAACGCCGCCGAAGCGCCCTTGATGAAGCGCGTGGCGATCAGGGTGGTCCCGTCGTTCGCGATGCCGCCGATGAAGGAGGCCACGACGAAGACCCCGAGTCCGATGAGTAGGACCCGCCGCCGGCCGAGCAGATCGGCAGCTCGCCCCCCGAGCAGCAGCAGGCCGCCATAGCCGAGCACGTAGGCGCTGACGATCCACTGCAGCGAGCTGGGCTCCAGGCCGAGCTCATGCCCGATGTTTGGAAGCGCGACGGCGACCATCGAGACGTCCATGCCGTCGAGGAAGAGGACGCCGCAGAGGAGCAGCAAGAGGGCCCAGAGGCGCGAGTCGAACCTGGTTGCCGGTGATGTCGTCTCCGAATGCTCCATGTGTCCTCCCGAACGACGCGGTGGATGGGTTCGTGATGCCCGGCAGTATATGCACATGCATGCATTGTGTCAACAAGATATGTGAATGCAACTTTTGCTATTATCTGCCCGCAGGGTTCGATAGGAGTGAGGACCGATGGCCGCCAAGACAGCAACCGATAGGGACCGGCTACTCGACCAGTGGAGTGACCTGGAGACGCGTCACGCCCGCGTGCGCGAGGCGCTCGAGCACGCCCTGCAGCGCGAGCACCGGCTCACCCTGAGCGAGTACGAGGTGCTGAGGCGTCTCGCGGAGTCCCCGGAGGGCCATCGCCGCATCCAGGAGCTCGCCGAGGAGATCCATCTCTCTCAGAGCGCCCTCTCGAGACTGGTGCAGCGGCTGGAGGACGACGGCTACGTTTGCCGCAACGTCTGCGACCACGATCGCCGCGGCGTCTTCGCCTGCGTCACCGACGAGGGCCGCAAGGCCCAGGCCGACGCGCATCCCACTCACGTCTCGGTGCTGGCCGAGACGCTCGGTGACTCCGTAGCGGCGTAGCCGCTAGAGGTCGGCTTCCGCCTCTTCGTCCTCTTCGACGGGGACGACCTCGGCGGCGCAGGTGGTGCAGAGGACGAGGCCGCTCGGCGGACCCTCTGTGAGGGCCGTTCGCTTCTCGGCATCGGTCAGCTTCGCGCCGCAGTTCTGACAGCGGTCGGGCAGCTGCTCGATCGTGCGTTCCTCCAGCTCCACGGATTCCAGTGTATTCACCATGTCTGGCTGGACCGATGTAGGGGTGAGCGCCGTGGGGCATTCGGCCAGCGGGTGGCAGCATCCTGCTCAACACCGCGACGGGACCGATCTGGACCGCATGACACGGATGCTCGCCGCGGCGGTGGCGGTGCTTGCCGGGATGGCGGCGCTCGTCCAGGCCGCTTCGGCCACCCCCGCCCACCCGCATGGGCATTCCGGGTCGGCCGCCGCCGTGACCGTGAGCAGCGCGACCGCCCAGGCGACCGGCGACGGCTCCACGGCGACCGCCACCGCCACCTGCCCCGGTGGGACGAAGGCGACCGGCGGCGGCTTCGACGCCCCCTCCTCGGCAGAGGTCGTCGGGCTCGTCTACGAGTCGGTGAAGGTCCAGCAGCACGCCTGGCGCGCCTCGGTCCAGCTGTTTGACCCGGGCGACCCGAGCACCTTGACGCTGACCACCCATGTCTACTGCCGCTCCGGCTCCCCCGCTACCAAGGCGAGCGCCGAGACGGTGCCGACCACCGGGGAGCTCCAGGTCGGGCCCAGCGCCTCGGCGAGCTGTCCGCGAGGCGAGGCCGCGGTCGCCGGCGGCTTCCACATGCCGCCGCCCTTGGTGGGGCCGACGGTCACGGATCTCTTCTTCGACTCGATCCGCTCCGGTGACTCCGGCTGGGACGCGCGGGTGGTCACCGGCCCCGCGGGGCCGAGCAGCGTGACGAGCGAGGCCTACTGCACGAAGGCGATCGCTCCCCCGGCGGAGGTGACGGCAAGCAGCCGGCCGAGCGGCCTCGACTTCGAGCGGGTCACGGCCGCCGCCACCTGCCCCGCCGGGCTGGCGCCGCTCGCCGGCGGGTTCGCGCAGCCCGACAGCGGGCCGATCAGCTTCTTCTTCGTCGACTCGTCGAAGCTGGTCGGCGAGAGCTGGCAGGTCTCGGGTCTCCACTCGGGCGGCGAGCCGGCGGTCGCGCTCACCTCGAGCGCCTACTGCGGCTGACCTAATAAGGCGGCAGGCGGTCGTACCACTCGCCGAGCACCCGGAACGCCGACCAGAAACGCAGCTTGGCGTCCTCGGTGTCGAGCGAGTCGTCGATGTCCGGTACGTAGAGCGCGTCGATCGTCGGCGTCAGCCGCTGGATCTCCCCCTCGAGCGTCTCGATCTCGTCGGCGAGCGGCAGCTCGAGGTCGTTGAGCACGGCCAGCGCCTCCTCCCCCATGACCACCACGATCCGAGGCTGCACGATCGCGATCTCTTCCGCGACCCTGGCGATGCAGCTCTCGGAAGCGTGCGTCGGATCGGTCAGCGGGCATTTCGCGCAGAGCGTCCCGAAGACGACGATCGGGTCGATCGAGAGCCGCTTGAAGCTCTTCATCAGGGCGTTTCCGGCGCGGCCGTAGAAGGCGACTCCCTCCTCGATCTCGGATGGCGTCGCGGAGACCTTCAGCATGAAGATGTCCGCCTGCGGGTGACCCGAGCCCTGCACCGGCATGACGTTCCCGCGCGGGCAGTCCTGACAGGAGGCCAGGTCCCGGCCCAGATCGTTCAGCTCCCGGATCGCGCGCTCGAGGTACTTCTCGCGGATCTCGTCGTCGGTTATGGATGACACGGCGCCTTGCCTCTTCTTCGGGCCGGGCTCTGCACCTTGCGGATGCATCAACTCTTGCTCGCGGAGCGACGTCGCGTCCGCTCTCGGGAGCCGTCCCGGGCCGCCAGCGAGCGGCCCCCGCGGCCGCCGGTGGTCTGGAGGAACTTGAGCGCCTGGACGTAGACGAGGTTCTTGTGCTTCCGCACGATGTCCGCCTCGCGCATCGACTCGAGGAACTCCTGGGGGCCCTCGAAATCGCGCAGGCGGATCTTGACGCTGCCGAGACCCTGCGCGACGTGGCTGTCGGACCCCGCGCCGGGGACGATCGAGTACTTGCGCGCGAAGCGCACGGCCTCCTCGTTGAACGCCGAGAACGCGACCCGAGGATTGAAGACCTCGAGGATGTCGATCTCGTCGACGATCTCCAGCAGGTGCTCGTAGTCGGGGACCGAGTGCAGCCGGTCGAAGGGATGCGGCACGTACACCAGCCCGCCCTGCCTGCGGATCTCGGCAATCGTCTCGCTCATCGACATCCCCCGCTCGATCCGCTCGGCCAGGAAGAGGCCGATCACCTCGCCCTGATGCGCGGTCTTCACCTCCTCGGCCACGATCACCTTGATCCCGCCGATCCGGTCCGCGATCTCGCGCGCCTCGAGCGCGCCTGAGATCTCGTTGTGGTCGGTGATCGCGATCGCCCCGAGGCCGCGCGCCTTGGCCGTCTCGAGCAGCAGCTCGGCCGGCGTCGCGCAGTCGGGCGAGTGGTCCGTGTGCATGTGCAGGTCGCAGTGGATGTGCTCGCGCCCCCGGAGACGACGGCGGATCTCCGCGTTGCCGGTCCCGTCCTGCCGCCGTCCGACCAAGCGCCGGTAGACGGCCTCCATGTCGTCGGTCACCTCACTCCAGGGCCGGCCTTCGCCACCGGTCCGGCCCGCCGCGCGCAGCCGCTCGCGAAGCTCGCCGTCGCGGCAGAGCCGCTCGAGCTGCGCTGTGAGAGTGAGCACGTCGCCCATGGGAAAGAGCAGACCGCGCTCGCCCTCGCCGACCAGCTCGCGGTAGAGCTCCAGATCCGAGACGATCGGCACCGCGCCCGCGGCGAAGGCCTTGCGCACGAGCCCGGGGGCTGTGCGAACGCCGCCGGAGGCGAGACAGGCGATGTCAGCGCCGGCCAGGAAGTCCGCGGGCTCGCCGTCTCGCGGACGGACCACTCGCAGGCGCTCGCGGAGCCTCCGGCTCACCCGCGCGAGGGGATCGGTCGGGCCGTCGAACCAGATCACGCCCTCCCAATCGAGGCCGTCCGGCAGCTTTCGCAGGGCGCGCAGGAGCAGCCGCAGCGCACCCCGCTCCTCCTCGGCGCAGTGGACGATGCGCACCCGCCCGGGCGGAGGGGGCTCGAGCGCCGGCTCGGCTCGATCGGCGCCGGGCCGGATCAGCTGGTAGTGCCCGGGGAAGAAGCGCTGGAGAAGCTCACCCGTCGCGTCGTTGCTCGCGGTGCGCTCGTCGATCCGCCCGAAGAAGACCTCGACCAGCATCCGCGCGACCTGCGTCGAGAGCACCCGCTCGACCGGCTCGTGGAAGCTGGCGACATTGAGCGACTGGGAGTGGCGCAGGGCGGCCGAGCCGGTGCTCGGTGCGAACGGCTCGTGGACGTGGAGCAGATCGAGCGGGACGGCGTCGAGCAGGCGCTCGAGCGCGCCGCTGATGTCGACCGGCAGGGGCGCGGGGCGCCGGCGCGGCCCGCTCGGCAGCGGGATGCTCTGTCCGACTGCGAGCACACGCGGGTTCTCGCCCCAGACGACGCCGGGACGCGACTGCGCCTGTCGGATCAGCCGGCGGCTCTCGCGGATCGCCTTGCGCGACTCGGAGGGAGCGACCACCAAGACGCGGTGGCCGCGCGCCGCCAGCTCCTCCGAGGTCCGCCTGACGAATTCGTTGATCTCGTGGCGCCGCTCCCAGGGGTGAGGGGAGACCTGCGCGAGGGATAGGGGGCCGGCGGCCACCGGCGCAGCATAGATACGGGAAAGCCGCCGCCGTGACTGCCGCCAGGCGGCTGCCTACTTCGCCTTGGCCTTGGTCTTCTTCGCCTTCTTGCTCTTCTTCGCGGCCTTGGCCGGCAGCCCGCGCTGTCTCGCGTACTTGGCGATGAACTCCTCGGTCATCTCGCGTGCCACCGGATCGGGTCGCTGGTTGTGCGGCGACTTCATCAGGTAGCTCGACGGCCCGTCGAGCTGGCCGACGATGCCGTGGTTGAGCGCCAGCTTCACGATCCGGACGGCGTCGATCACGATCCCGGCCGAGTTCGGCGAGTCCCAGACCTCGAGCTTGAGCTCGACGTTGAGCGGCACGTCGCCGAAGGAACGGCCCTCGACGCGGATGTGCGCCCACTTGCGGTCGGTGAGCCAGGGGACGTAGTCGGAGGGGCCGATGTAGACGTCGTCCGCGGGCAGCTCGTGGTCCATGATCGAGGTGACCGCGTTCGTCTTCGAGATCTTCTTGGACTCCAGCCGCTCGCGCTCGAGCATGTTGTAGAAGTCCATGTTCCCGCCGACGTTGAGCTGGCTGGTCCGCTCCATGCGGACGCCACGGTCCGCGAAGAGGCGCGCCAGCTGGCGGTGGACGATGGTGGCGCCGACCTGCGACTTGATGTCGTCGCCGATGATCGGCAGTCCCGCCTCGTTGAAGCGCTTGTCCCAGTAGTCCTCGCGGGCGATGAACACGGGCAGGCAGTTGACGAAGCCGACACCGGCCGCCAGCGCCTGCTCGACGTACCACTTGGTCGCCTGCTCGGAGCCGACCGGCAGGTAGCAGACGAGGACGTCCGTCTGCGTGTCCTGGAGGATCCCGACGATGTCGGCGGTCTCGCCGGGCGCCTTCGTGATCTTCTCCTTCAGGTACTTGCCGAGGCCGTCATGGGTCATGCCGCGATGGACCTTGACCCCCAGCTTCGGCACGTCGGCGAACTTGTAGGTGTTGTTCTGGCCGGCCCAGATCGCCTCGGAGAGGTCCTTGCCGACCTTGTCCGCGTCGATGTCGAAGGCGGCGGTGAACTCGATGTCTCGCACGTGGTAGCCGCCGAGGTCGACGTGCATCAGCCCCGGAACCTGCTCGGCCGGATCGGCGTCCTTGTAGTACTCGACTCCCTGCACGAAAGAGCTCGCGCAGTTACCGACGCCGACGAGCGCGACGCGCACCTTGTCGTCACGAGCGCCATTGCGCCGGGCGCCGTTCACTCTTCCATCGGTGGGGCTCATGTCTGGGGAATCCTCCTGGATCGGAAGTCTTGGCTCTGAAACGACACTTGCGCTGCTGCGGGGTTACAGATCGTCGGCCGGCACCGTGGGCCCGGCGGGCGCCTGTATCTCAGGCTCGCGCCGCTTGAGCTCGTTTCGCACATGCCAAACGCGCTGTACCACCGTGAAAGCCGTCAGCGCCGCCATAGCGTAGATCGCCGGTGCCAGAAGATCCGCGTCGATGACCCCGGCGCCCTTCGCGAAGACGAGGCCGATCGAGAGTATGACTACCCGCACAGGGCGCGTGGCCAACCCCACCTTGCATTCGACGCCCAGCGCCTCGGCGCGGGCTCGTGCGTAGGAGACCATCAGCGAGCCGAGCACCACGACCACGCACATCGCGGCCGCGAACTCGTCGCCGCTGAGCGCGAACCGATAGGCGACCGCGGCCAGCACGAGGCCCTCCTCGACGCGATCGAGCGTCGAATCGAGGAAGGCCCCGAACAACGTCCCCTTCCCGGAGACGCGGGCATAACGCCCGTCGAGGGTGTCCATCACCGAGCCGAGGATGAAGGCGATGCCGCCGAGGAAGTAGAGGCCCTGCCAGATCAGGACCGCCGCGGCGAGGTTGCCGACCAGGCCGGCGATCGAGATGGCGTTCGGCGTGAGGCGGGATTCGATCAGCCGCTTCTGGACGGCGGCCGAGAGCTGGCCGCTTCCCGTCGCGCGCGCGGCGGGCGGCGCGCCGTCGGCGGGACGCTCCTGCTGGTCGATGCCCATCGCGAGCTCGCCCGCTCAGGCGGGCGCGACCTCCGGCTCCGGCCGCGGCTCGAGCTCGCCCTGCGTCGGGCGGCGGCGCAGCGGGCCGAACGACCAGTCCGGGTTGGCGAGCGCGAGCAGGGCGGCCACCCCGACGGCCAGGCCGGCGGTGAGGAGGCCGAAGACCGCGTCGAGCCAGAAGTGGTTGCCGCTCGCGATCACGACGTAGGTCATCAGCAGCGGATAGGCAAAGAGCAGCGCGCGCAGCGCGAGCGGCCTGACCAGCATCCCGAGTGAGCAGGCGAGGATCACCGAGAGCCCTACGTGCATCGACGGGACGGCGGCGAACGGGTTGAAGAGGGCATCGCCGGGAGCAGAAAGCTGGGGATCGTTGCCGGTCACGGCGCTCGAGGGATCGAGGCCGAGCTCGGGCAGGAAGCGAGGCGGCGCGGTCGGGAAGAGCGCGTAACCGAGCACCGAGATGGCCATCGCCGCGAAAACCGCGTTGCGCACGAAGCCGAAGCTGGGCCGGTAGCGGAAGTAGAGGATCGCGAGCATCAGACAGCTCCCCTTGAAATGCAGGTTCGCGTATCCCCAGCGCGCGACCTCGGACGGCCAGCCGGCGTCGAGCGCCCAGCGCTGCACGTTCGGCTCGATCAGCAGTCCCAGGGAGCGCTCAGCGTCGATCAGATCGCGAGCGTGGGAGAAGGACGACCCCAGGCTGCCATCGACAGCCCCTCGGGCGTGCCGCCAGGCCCAGTAGGCGGCCGCGAGCAGGACGAGCTGAAGCAGCAGGTCGAGCAGCCCCCGAGGGAGGATGCGACCGCGCAGCTGCGTCAAGGTCATGGGGCGTGGCCGCCGTGCGGCATTGGAGGTGATGACTGCGCGGACCCGTACTCGATCTCGGGCTCCGAGTGGCAGCGGGGACCCGAGCTGATTGCGCGCCAGGGCGTGACGTCGACCCCGACGCGGAAGCGGCCGGGCGTCTCCACGTCCAGCATCGTGTAGCCGTCCGGGGCCTGCTCGACGCAGCCCGAGCCGCGCTCGATCGACCAGTACGGAGTCCAGCGGACCCTGACCAGGACCGTTCCCGGCGCATCCGCGTCGACCACGAAGCCCTCGGGGGTGAGCTTGACCATCTTTGCGCCGATCGCGAGCGGCGAGGGATCGCGGACGGCGTACACGGTCCAGTTCGTGTCCTTGAACACCTTCTCGAGGTAGCTCGGCGGGCCCCTCTTGAGCAGTCTCTTCTCGCCCCGCGCGGCGTAGTCGAGCACCGTGTGCGGAACCGCGACGTAGCCGACCCCGAGCTCATCGAGCCAGCTGCGGTACTGCAGGGCCGTCAGGGGTGTCGATTGGTAGAAGAGCGGGTTGAGCTTGCGGTCGAGCTGCCGCTCCCAGCCCCGGGCGATGTAGATCCCGCGGGGGACGTAGGCGGACTCCCAGTGGTGGGCGGCCGGCACGACCTCGACGCGGTAGGCCTCGTGGTGCGGCGTGCCGCGCAGGAAGTCGTTGAGCGGCGCATAGTAGCCGGGAGTGACCGAGGGCTGTGCGCTCACCTCCTCGAGGTCCCTGACGACCGGCGACCATTGCCAGTAGATCAGTACGGGGATCAGCAGGACCAGTGCGAAGCGCTGTCGCCGCCAGAGGCCGAAGGCGAGCACCGGCCCGAGCAGGAGCGAGCCCATCCTCGTCGCGTTGCCGCCCATCGGGCTCTGGATCAGGAAGGCGGCGACCAGGGCCAGGCCGTAGCCGGCCACGCCGTAGCGCAGCAGCCGCTCCTCGGGGGGCAGCGCGATGAAGACGGCGATCGTCACCAGAATCGCCGGCTCGAAGCTCGAGAAGTCGAAGGGCTCGGTGCCCCCCTCGGGGAAGGCGGCGGAGACCAGCATCGCGACGCCCACCGTGATCAGGGCGAGCTCGAGTCCCCGCCGGCTGCGCTCGGCGATCGCGTAAGCGACGACCCCGCAGGCGAGGAAGAGTGCCGCGACCGGGCTGGCCAGGGGAGTGAGGGCGGCGAAAGTCCAGGCCGTCACCCGGTGGCCGCGCTGCGCCGCGAAGACGGCCCCGAGCGCCACCGCTACGCCGAGCGCGAAGGTGAGCCGTCCGCTGAACAGGCTGATGGCAGTCGCCGTCGCGAACCAGACGACGCCGAGGCGGGCCCGATCGCCGAAGCGGCGATAGGCGATCCCCGAGAAGAGGAGGGCCGCCACCACCGTGGCGATCACGCCGACGAGCCTGGGCCCGATCACGGAGCCGAGCGCGGGCAGGAGGAACCCATAGCCCGGGAGGTGGTGGCCGCCGAACCAGAGGTTGTCCCACGCCGAGAAGCCCTCGCGGGTGAAGAGATCGGAGCGGAACACCTGCGCCGCGTGGTCGGCGCTGTCCGGCTGCGTGATCAGGTACGCGACGCCCAGGGCCGCCGCGACCAGCCCCGGCTCGCCGTAGCGACGGAGCGCGAGCCGGGCGCTCAAGTCGTCGCGGGGCGGAAGGACCAGACGGCCGGACGAGCGCGAGCCAGCACCTCGCGCGCCGCGAGAGCGGAGAGCACCGCGACGAGCAGGCCGGCTGCGCCGTCGATCCAGAAGTGGTTGGCAGTCACCACGACCACCCAGAAGACGAGGAGGGGGTAGGCCGCCCACATCGCCTTCGCGAGCCCGTGGCGGGAGACGAGCACGCCCGTGACGCCGATCATCGTCGAGAAGGCGACATGCATGCTCGGGATTGCGGCGTAGGGATTGATGAAGAGCTTGACAAGGGCGGAGTCGTGGTTCACCTGCGCGTAGTCGGTGATCGTGTCGACGAACCCGTCCTGCGGGAAGAGCCGCGGCGGCATCGTCGGTACCAGCGCATAGCCCACGACCGCCAGCGCCATGGCGACCATGAACATGTTGCGCACGAAGTAGAAGCTCTGGTTCCGCCAGATGTAAAGCCAGACCAGGAACGCCGTGGTCACGACGAAGTGGCTGTTCATGTACATGAAGTTGGCGAAGTCGATGATCCAGCGGTGCTCGATGAAGATGGACTGGAGGTTCGGCTCGAAGAACGTATGGAGGCCCTTCTCGAGGTCGATCACGTTCTGGCCGTTGACGAGCGCCTGGTCGCGGGCACCGTCGGCGATGCCGCGGACGGCCTCATAGCTGAGCTCCGCGAGCACGAACAGACCGAGCTGCCTGCCCGCGTCACCGAATCCGTGAGGAAGCCAACCGCCTACTTTGTCGATCAGGGAGCGCACGACCGGAAGATTCTAGTTAACCCGTTGACCACATCTTCGTTACCGGTGCTGAGAACCTTCGTCGCTTCGGAGAAATCCGATCATCCGCTCGATCAACTCAGGCTGGTCGATCCAGGGCCAGTGACCGGCTTCGGGGGCCTCGAGCAGCTGGGCGTGCGGCAGGCGCTCGGCCCAGGCGGGACCGAAGCGCGGAGGGATGTAGCGGTCGCGGTTGCCCCAGACCACAAGGGCCGGGGAGGTGATCGAGCCGAGGCGCTCGCCCGCCGAGGCCAGCCGGTCGGGGTCCGCCGACCGGTAGAGGCGCAGGATCGCCGCCGTACCGCGCCGGTCCCGGAGCTGCTCGTGGACCTGCTCGACGAAGCCGGGGTCGTGTCGGCTCCAGTCGCCGCGCGACTCGCGCATTCCGAGGCCGACGAGCGGCCGAATCGCCAGTAGGCGAGAGATCTCGCCCAGCCTGCGCGTCCTCCAGACCCGGCCCGTGCGATGCCAGCGGTAGCCGGGCAAGAGCGGTACGGCATTCGCGATCACCAGGCGACTGAGCCGCTCGGGCTCGTCCTGGGCGGCGATCAGCGCAAGCGAGCCCCAGTCGTGGACGACGAGCGAGTAGTCCGCGACCGCCATCCGCTGCAGGAAACGCCTGAAGAAGCGCGCGAGCCCGTCCATCGAGTAGTCGAACAGGCCGGGCGGCGCGCGCTCCGAGCGGCCCCATCCAGGCAGGTCCGGCGCGATCGCCGGTCCCTGCATCCGCTCCAGGAACGGCTGCCAGTCCCCGGAGTTGGTGGGGTTGCCGTGCACGAAGACCGCCGGCGGCCCGTCGCCCGCCACCCGGCGGAAGAAGGTGGCGACGCCGTCGACCATCACGCTGCCGGTCTCGATCTCGGGCACGGGCGCGCGGACCTTATGCGAGGGTCGACGCGAAGGCCCCGCAGGCGCCAACCGTTTGCTGAGAGGTGCCGCGAATATCCTCGCTGCGTGCCTCTGCCGAGCAAGCTCGTCCTCGCCGACGGCAGGACCGCGTCGCTGCCGCCCGGAGCTCCGCCCCGCGTTCCCAAGCGCGACCCGAGCTGGCGCCGCCCGCCCCGCCGGCGCGTGCTGGCGATCCGCGACCGCCTCCGCGAGCTCTACGGGCAGCCGGTCAACGACCCGCACGGCCATCCGATCGCTGAGCTCGTCCGCACCGTCCTCTCGCAGAACACGAACGACCGCAACCGCGACGTCGCCTACACGCGCCTCCGCGAGCGCTTTCCCACCTGGGAGGAGGTCCGCGACGCCCCGACCGAGGAGGTCGAGGCGGCGATCAAGCCCGGCGGCCTCAGCGTCACCAAGGCCCCCCGCATCCAGCAGATCCTCGGCGAGCTCGGCCACCACCTCGACCTCGACTGGCTGGCCGAGGCACCGCGCGAGCAGGCGCTCGCCTTCCTCACCGACCTGCCCGGGGTGGGTCGCAAGACGGCCGCCTGCGTCCTGATCTTCGCCTTCGGCCGCCCGGAGATCCCGGTCGACACCCACGTCCACCGCGTCGGCGGCCGGCTCGGCCTCTTCCGGCCGAACGCCTCCTTCGAGGAGGCGCACGACGAGATGCTCGCGATCACCCCTCCCGAGGATGCCTACGAGCTGCACGTCAACCTGATCCGCCACGGACGCGCCATCTGCCGGCCGCGCCCGCGCTGCAGGGAGTGCGGCCTGCGCCGCATGTGCCCTTGGTACCGGCGGGAGGGACGCCTGCGGAACCCGCCGGGGCCACCGCCCGCAGCGCCGAAATGAGGCCTCAGGACGGTCGGCGCGGCCCCTATATGCTCCCGCGCCAGTGAAGCGGAGCACGTTTGTCATCTTCGGGCTGGTCGTGCTGATCCTGGGGGTCGGGGTGCCCGCCTGGGCGATCGTCCACGAGGGTTCCGAGAGCGCCTCTCCCGAGGAGGTGCCCTCCAACCTCCAGGGCGGCAAGGACCTGTTCGTCACCAACTGCGGCGCCTGCCACACGCTGGCCAAGGCCGGCACCGACGGCGTCATCGGGCCCAACCTCGACGAGCTGCTCGCGCCTCCCAGCGCCAGCGCGCCGGACCCGGCGACCATCAAGCCCCGGGTGCTCGCGGCGATCAACGGCGGCGTCGGCGGACGCATGCCTAAGGGTGTGGTCAGCGGCCAGCAGGCGGATGAGGTCGCGACCTTCGTCGCCCAGGTCGCAGGGCAGGGCCCGTAGAGGCGCGGGCCGCGCGTTTCAGCCGCAACTCCTCGCGAAATAGGGTGCTTACAGGACAGAGAGGAGTCTCGAGGGGACCGCGCGCACCCGATGCGCGAATGGGAACCCTCGACGAGAAAGGAGTTTCGTTGAGTCACGCACATCGGTTCCCAAGGATGCGGGGACGCTGGGGCGTTGCGGCTGTCTTGGGGCTGATTGCAGTCCTCGGGCTGGCGCTGCTCCCGGGCGTCGCCGACGCCGCGGGAAAGAAGAAGAAGGGCAAGCTGACGGTCATGAGCCGCAACCTGTACCTGGGGGCGGACCTGACCCCGGCGCTCCAGGCGAACACGATCGACCAGGCGATCGACGCCGGCGGCGAGATCGTCAACCAGGTCCACGCCACCAAGTTCCCGTCGATCCGCGCTGCGTCGATCGCAGCCGAGATCAAGAAGCGCAAGCCGGACATCGTCGGCCTGCAGGAGGCGGCTCTCTGGCGCACCGGCCCCGTGAACTTCGCGGCCGCGTTGGGAAGCCCGGTTGCCACGCAGGTCGACCCGCTCGGCGGTGACTTCATCGCCGACCTGCTCGGGCAGCTGAACAAGGGCAAGAAGAAGAAGGGCAAGAAGCCCCTCCGCTACGGGCTGGCGGTCGTCAAGCCGGAGTTCGATTTCGAGCTGCCGGTCAATGACGACGGCAACGGCAACGGTCTCGCCGGGGCCGACCACAACGAGCGCCTGACGATGCGGGACGCGATCCTGGTCCGCAAGGGCATCGGGGTGAAGTTCAGCAACCCCACCGTCGGCACCTTCGACACCCTGCTCAGGGTGGAGCTGGCGGGCGGCGTGCGGACGATCGACGTCACCCGTGGCTGGGCGGCGATCAACGTCAAGGCTCGCGGCCGCAGCTTCCACGCCGTGGACGCGCACCTCGAGGCGTTCGACAGCCGAGGCAGCAACACGACCAACCACAACACCACGGTCGGCAGGGGCGACATCCGCGCGGCCCAGGCGGCGCAGCTCGTTCAGCCCCAGCCGAACGGAGCGAATCGGGCGGGCAAGATCCCGACGATCCTGATCGGCGACATGAACTCCGACGACGACACGGTCGCGAACAACGGCGACCGCAACGCGTACAGCGCGCTGCTCGCCGGCGGGTTCACCGAGCGGAGCACCTCGAACCCGCTCAGCTGCTGCCTGAACGACCCGTTTTTGGTCGGTGGCCCGAATTCGATCAATGATTTCGACCACCAGGTCGATCACGTCCTCGCGAACAGGGCCCGGGTCAAGTTCGTGAAGGGCTTCGTCGACGGCCGGGCGCCGGTCAACGGCCTCTACCCCTCCGATCACGCCGCGCTGACGAGCGTGCTGAGGATCAAGTAGAGCCCAGACAGAGGTTCAGCGAGAGAGGCCGGGCCCTGCGCCCGGCCTTTCTTTTGTCCCGACCCGCTTGACAGGGCCGACAAATCTGCCAAAGTGACACTTAGATTTCTTAGGCGGCTAGACTGAAGCAGACTTCCCACAGGAAACGAAAGACTTTGGAGGACTAGAAAGTGGCAAAGACGATCGGCATCGACCTGGGCACGACCAACTCGTGCGTCGCGGTGATGGAGGGCGGTGAGCCGACCGTCCTCGAGAACGCCGAGGGCGGCCGCACCACTCCCTCCGTCGTCGCCTTCACCGACTCGGGCGAGCGCCTGGTGGGCACCGTCGCCAAGCGCCAGGCAGTGATGAACCCCGAGAACACCATCTTCTCGATCAAGCGCTTCATGGGACGGAAGGAGGCCGAGGTCAAGGAGGAGGAGACCATCGTCCCCTACAAGGTCGTCTCCGGACCGAACGGCGACGTCCGCGTCGACGCGGGCGGCAAGCAGTACTCCCCGCCGGAGATCTCGGCGATGATCCTGCAGAAGCTCAAGGCGGACGCGGAGGCGAAGCTCGGCGAGACCGTCGACTCGGCGGTGATCACCGTCCCGGCCTACTTCAACGACGACCAGCGGCAGGCGACGAAGGACGCCGGCAAGATCGCCGGGCTCGACGTCAAGCGGATCATCAACGAGCCGACCGCCGCGTCGCTCGCCTACGGGCTCGACAAGGGGTCTGACCAGACCATCCTCGTCTTCGACCTCGGCGGCGGCACCTTCGACGTCTCCGTGCTGGAGATCGGCGACGGCGTCTTCGAGGTGAAGGCGACCGCCGGCGACAACCACCTCGGCGGCGACAACTGGGACAAGGCGATCGTCGAGTGGCTGGTCGCGGAGTTCAAGCGCGACCAGGGCGTCGACCTCTCGGCTGACAAGAACTCCCTGCAGCGCCTCTACGAGGCCGCCGAGAAGGCGAAGATCGAGCTCTCCACCACCCAGGAGACACAGATCAACCTGCCATTCATCACGGCGACCGACGCCGGGCCGAAGCACCTCGACATCAAGCTGACCCGGGCGAAGCTCACCGAGCTCACCTCGGATCTGCTCGAGCGCGTGGTCGGGCCCGTCAAGCAGGCCCTGGCGGACGCCGGGAGCGAGGTCGAGCACGTGGTCCTGGTCGGCGGCATGACCCGCATGCCGGCCGTGCAGGAGAAGGTCAAGGAGCTGACCGGCAAGGACCCGCACCAGGGCGTCAACCCGGACGAGGTAGTCGCGATCGGCGCCGCGATCCAGGCCGGCGTGCTGGGCGGCGAGGTCAAGGACGTGCTGCTGCTCGACGTCACCCCGCTCACCCTCGGCATCGAGACGAAAGGCGGTGTGATGACGAAGCTGATCGAGCGCAACACGACGATCCCGACGAAGAAGTCGGAGATCTTCTCGACGGCGGAGGACAACCAGCCCTCGGTCGAGGTTCACGTGCTCCAGGGTGAGCGCGAGATGGCCTCCGGCAACAAGAGCCTGGGCAAGTTCCAGCTCACCGGGATCCCCCCGGCGCCGCGAGGCATGCCGCAGATCGAGGTCACCTTCGACATCGACGCGAACGGCATCCTCAACGTCTCGGCGAAGGATCTCGGCACCGGCAAGGAGCAGAAGATCGAGATCAAGGGCGGCTCCGGACTCGACGAGTCCGAGGTCGAGCAGATGATCAAGGACGCCGAGTCGCACGCCGACGAGGACCGTCGTCAGCGCGAGCTGGCCGAGGCCCGGAACGTCGCCGAGAACGCCGCCTACCAGGCGGAGAAGCAGCTCGGCGAGCTGGGCGACAAGGTCGATTCCTCCAACAAGGAGGAGATCGAGGCGGCGATCAAGGACGTCCGCGAGTCGCTCGGCTCCGAGGACGCCGCGGAGATCAAGTCCAAGTCCGACGCGCTCCAGGCCGCCTTCCAGAAGGTCTCCGAGCAGATCTATGCGCAGGCGGCGCAGGAGCAGGCTGCTTCCTCCACCGACGGCACCTCGCAGAACGGCGCCGGCGAGGAGGAGGTCGTGGACGCCGAGGTCGTCGACGACGAGAAGACCTCGTAACCCGCCCGCGCATGAGCGAGAAGCAGACGCCAGAGGACGTTGCCGCGCCCGCAGGCGAGGCGGCCGCTCAAGATTCGGACGTGAAGGCCGCCGAAGCCGAGGAAGCGGCTTCTGAGGTCGAGCGAGACCTCGACGAACTCGCCGAGACGAAGCGCGAGCGCGACGAGTACCTCGAGCTCGCCCAGCGCACCAAGGCCGATTTCGAGAACTACCGCAAACGGGTCGCCCGGGAGACTTCCGAGGCACTGGCCCGCGGCAAGGCCGACCTGGCGCGCCAGCTCCTCCCGGCGCTGGACAACCTCGAGCGTGCTCTCGAAGCCGGGGTCGATACGAGGACGCGCGATAGCGCGACCCGTTTGAGGGAGGTACACGAGGCGCTCGTCGAGGGCGTCGCCATGGTCCGCGACGAGCTGCACAATCGGCTCGAAGGTGCCGGCGTCGAGTCGTTCGATCCCACGGGCGAGAAGTTCGACCCGCAGCTGCACGAGGCGCTCTCCATGAAGCCCGAGGAGGGCACGGAGTCCGGCGTCGTCGTGGAGACGATCGAGAAGGGCTACCGCCTGAACGGCCAGGTGCTGCGAGCGGCGAAAGTGGTGGTGAGCCAGTAATGCCCGCGACGCGCGACTTCTACGAGGTCCTGGGCGTCAACAAGTCGGCGTCCCAGGACGAGATCAAGAAGGCCTATCGGGAGCTGGCCCGCAAGTGGCACCCGGATCGCAACCCCGACGACGAGCAGGCCGAGGAGCGCTTCAAGGAGATCCAGCAGGCCTACGACACGCTCTCGGATCCGGAGAAGCGCAAGCAATACGACGCCGGCGGCCGCTTCGCCGGCTTCGGCGCGGGTGGCTTCCCCGGCGGCGGTGGCTTCCCGGGCGGCGGGCGCTTCGCCTCCGACCTCGGCGACATCTTCTCCTCGTTCTTCGGCCGTGGGCGGCAGCAGGGCCCCCGCGAGCAGCGTGGCCGCGACCTCGAAACGGAGGTCCGCCTGAGCTTCGACCAGGCGATGCACGGGACGCAGATCGCCGTCTCGGTGCCGACCACGGGCGAGTGCCCGACCTGCCACGGCAGCGGCGCGAAGCCTGGCACCTCGCCGCGTACCTGCCCGCGGTGTGAGGGGAGCGGCATCGACGCTCAGAGCCAGGGTCTCTTCTCGATCTCCCAGCCCTGCCCGGAGTGTGGCGGCCAGGGCGCGATCATCGACGACCCCTGCCCCACCTGCTCCGGCAGCGGGGTCACCCAGGAGACCAAGCGCTACCGGGTCAACATCCCGGCCGGGGTCCACGACGGCAGCCGGATCAGGCTCGCCGGCAAGGGCGAGGCCGGCTACCGCGGCGGGGCCCGCGGGGATCTCTACGTGACCACGCGGGTGGCGCCCTCGCCGGTCTTCAAGCAGCGCCCGGATGGGAATCTCGAGGTGGACCTGCCGATCACGATCGCCGAGGCGATCCAGGGTGGGGAGATCGAGGTCCCGACGCTGAGCGGGTCGAAGAGGATCCGCATCGCCCCCGGGACCCAGCACGGCGCGGTCCAGCGGCTTCGGGGTGAGGGCCCGCCCCGGCCGGCGTCAACGGCGGCCACAAACACCACCGCCGGATCTAGCCGCGGCGACATCCACTACCGGATCCGGATCGACGTCCCGAAGAAGCTTTCATCCGAACAGCGCGAGGCGGTCGCCAAGCTCGCCGAGTCGCTCAACGGGCAGAACCCGCGCGCCTCGCTGCTGGGCCAGGCATCACGGACCGCCGAATCATCCGGCGCGGGAGGGAGAGTGAGGAGCGATGGCTGACCGGAACCGAAGGAGAGGCCGTCAGGAGGACCGGCGCGACGGCGAGCGGCGGATCGATCAGGACCGGGGCGTCTTCATGATCTCGGTGGCTGCCGAGCTCGCGGAGATGCACCCCCAGACTCTGCGGATGTACGAGGCGCGAGGCCTGATCACGCCGAAGCGCTCGCCGAAGAACACGCGGCTTTACTCCCAGGCCGACGTCGAGCGGCTGCGCCGCATCCAGCAGATGACGAGCGAGGAGGGGCTCAACCTCGCCGGGGTCGAGACCGTCCTCGACCTCGAGCGGCGACTCGAGCGGATGCGCGCGGAGATGTCGAGGATGCGTGAGCGCGCTGCCGAGATGGAGGCCCGCATGGGCCGGGAGCTGGAACGGCTCCGCAAGTCGCTCGGCGGCGAGCTCGTGCCCTACGGCGCCTACGAGCCGGAAAAGATGGCTCCCGGCGGCTCGACCAAGATTCCGATCCGCAGGCGTCCCAACTAGCGCTTCGGCACCGGGTGCGCGGTGGCCGTACGCCCTTACGGCGCCAGCCAGCCGCCGCGGTGAGGCGGCGGCCTGCGGAGCAGGGTCCCAGCGATCTCCTCGACCAGCGCGATCCCACCGGCGCCGGGTGCCTCGGCCGTGAGGACCGCCAGCGCCACCCGCTCGCCGCTGCGGTGGACCAACAGGGCCGCCTGGTGGGTGACCGGACCGCTGGTCTGCTCCTGACCCGCGGGGCGCCAGCCGCCCTTGAACCAGATCGACCAGCCGCGCCCGGTCTCCTGCGGGATGCCCCAGCGCTCGACCGGCGCGATCCGGGCCAGCAGGGACTTCCCGTAGCGGCGATATCGGCGCGGGAGATTCGCATCGAGGCGGTAGAAGAACCGCGCCAGGTCGGCCGCCGTGACCTTGTCGCCCCCCCAGAACCCAGGGACCGCCTGGAAGCTCCGCATGCCCGCCCTGGCGGCGACCTCCTCGAGCCCGGCGTCACCGACCCGCGCGTAGATCGCCTCGGCTGCACGGTTGTCCGAGTAGGTGATCATCGGTTCGAGCAGAGCCTTCGTCGCCCCGTCGAGCGGCTCGTGATCGCGTTCGAGCCGGCGCAGCTCCGCGGCGAGCAGCAGCGCCTTGCTGACGCTCGCCGAGCTGTAGGCGCGATCGGCGTCGTAGCCGCGCAGCCCGACCGAGGAGTCGATCAGTGCGAAGGCGATGTCGCCGCGCGCCTCGGCGATCTCCGCAGCGCGCCGAATGTCGCGCGCAGGCGGGTAGGCGAGGCGCGGCCAGACCTTGTGGTGGGAGCGAGCCGATGCGCGGTCGCGGTCGGCCAGCGTGGTTCCCGCCAGGGCGGCGAACGACGTGGAGACGAGCACGACCAGGGCTGCCGCGATCCGAACCGCGCGTGCCACAACGGAAAGCCTACGCGCGGGGTCAGTGCTCGTCGACGGCTGCGAGCTCCGGGTCGAGGCCGGCGTCGCTGAGCGCCTCGGCCCGATCGAGGTAGAGGCGCCAGTAGACGATCTTGCCGTCGCGGAAGGTCATCGTGTGCGCGTCGCGAACCTCGACCTCGAGGCTCCCGCCTTCGGCCCGCGAGTAGGTCCGAAGCAGGCCCACCACCCGGTCGCCCGCCGGGGCGAACTCCCAGCCACGAACCTCGGTGCGCTCCGCGCCGAGAAGGAACTGCTCCAGCACCCAGCGAAGGGCGTCCCTGCCGCGGTAGCGCCCCTCGGGCAGATCCGGGTCGTAGACCTCGACGTCGTCGTCGAAATACGGAAGCGCGCCCTCGACGCCATCCCTGTTGAAGTCCTCCAGCAGGCGTTCGAAGATCTCGACGTTGGGTCGTTTCGTCATCGTCCTTGAATGACGGAGCGGGGCCGTTCCCATCCTACGCTTGGTGGGGCGATGTCGTCCACCCCACAATTAGATCATCGCACACGCATAGATCTGAGCGCTACAGACATAGATTTCTTTACGTTGGCGACTAAAGCGGCTACCATCAGCCGGGATGCAAGCCGATCGCTTCACCGTCAAGAGCCAGGAGGCCGTAACGGCCGCCCAGCGGCTCGCCTCGGAGAACTCGAACCCCCAGGTCGCCCCGGCCCACCTTCTCAGCGCCCTGCTCGAGCAGGACGAGGGCGTCGTCGTGCCGGTCCTCCAGCGACTTGGGGTCGACGCGCAGGACGCCCGCGCGTGGACGGGGGAGGCGATCGAGGGGCTTCCCAAGCTGAGCGGCAACACTGCCCCGGACGTCCGCCCCTCGAGCGAGTTCGTCTGGGTGCTCCAGCAGGCCGAGAAGGAATCAAGCGGCCTCGGCGACGAGTACATCTCGACCGAGCACATCCTCCTGGCGCTCTCGGAGTCGAAGTCCGGCGTCTCGGACGTGCTCCCCGACCGCAAGGACCTGATCAAGGCCGTCTCGGAGGTCCGCGGGCCGCACCGCGTCACCTCCCCCAACCCAGAGGACACCTTCGGCGCGCTCGAGAAGTACGGGCGCGATCTGACCGCGGAGGCCGAGAGCGGCAAGCTCGACCCGGTGATCGGCCGAGACGAGGAGATCCGCCGGGTCATCCAGGTCCTCTCTCGCCGCACCAAGAACAACCCCGTATTGATCGGCGACCCAGGCGTCGGCAAGACCGCGATCGTCGAGGGCCTCGCACAGCGGATCGTCTCCGGCGACATCCCGGAGTCCCTGCGCGACCGCCGCGTGATCGCTCTCGACATCGGCGCCTTGCTCGCGGGCTCGAAGTATCGCGGCGAGTTCGAGGAGCGGCTCAAGGCCGTGCTCAAGGAGATCCAGGCGGCGGAGGGCCAGATCGTCCTCTTCATGGACGAGCTCCACACGATCGTCGGAGCCGGCGCGGCGGAGGGCGCGGTCGATGCGTCGAACCTGCTCAAGCCGATGCTCGCGCGCGGGGAGCTGCGCGCCGTCGGCGCTACCACCCTCGACGAGTACCGCAAGCACATCGAGAAGGACGCGGCTCTGGAGCGCCGCTTCCAGCCGATCCTCGTCGGCGAGCCCGACGCCGGCGACACGATCGCGATCCTGCGCGGGCTGAAGGAGCGCTACGAGGTGCATCACGGCGTCCGGATCACCGACGCCGCGATCGTCGCGGCTGCCACCCTCTCAGACCGCTACATCGCCGACCGCTTCCTCCCCGATAAAGCCATCGACCTGATCGACGAGGCGGCCTCCCGGCTGAAGATCGAGATCGACTCGATGCCGACCGAGATCGACGAGGTCGAGCGCCGCATCCAGCAGCTCGAGATCGAGCGCGAGGCGCTGAAGAAGGAGAAGGACGACACATCGGTGGAGCGCCGGGAGGCGATCGAGGCGGAGCTCGCGGAGCTGCGCGAGCGCTCCTCCGAGATGAAGGCCCGCTGGCAGAACGAGAAGGGCGCGATCGACCGGATCAAGTCCGCGAAGGCGGAGCTCGACGAGGCCCAGCGCGAGACGGAGCGCGCAGAGCGCGACGCCGATCTCGAGCGCGCCGCCGAATTGCGCTACGGGCGCATCCCGGAGCTCGAGAGAACGGTGCAGGAGCAGGAGACGAGGCTGGCCGAGCTCCACCGCGACGGCGGCTCGATGCTGACGGAGGAGGTCACGGACGAGGACGTCGCCGAGGTCGTCTCCAAGTGGACCGGGATCCCCGTCTCCCGGCTGATGGAGGGGGAGGTCGAGAAGCTGATCCACATGGAAGAGCGCCTGCACGAGCGCGTGATCGGACAGGACGAGGCCGTCGAGGCGGTCTCCGGCGCCCTGCGCCGCTCGCGGGCCGGGCTCTCCGATCCGGATCGGCCGATCGGCAGCTTCCTCTTCCTCGGCCCGACCGGAGTCGGCAAGACCGAGCTGGCCCGGGCGCTCGCGGAGTTCATGTTCGACTCAGAGCAGGCGATGGTCCGCATCGACATGTCCGAGTACATGGAGAAGCACGCCGTCGCTCGCCTGATCGGCGCACCGCCCGGCTACGTCGGCTACGAGGAGGGCGGCCAGCTCACGGAGGCCGTCCGCCGACGGCCCTACTCGGTGATCCTGCTCGACGAGATCGAGAAGGCCCACTCGGATGTCTTCAACGTCCTGCTCCAGATCATGGACGACGGACGGCTGACCGACGGCCAGGGGCGCACCGTCGACTTCAAGAACACCGTCCTGATCATGACCTCGAATGTCGGCTCGCAATTCATCGCCGCCGAGGCCGTTGAGGAGAAGGCACGCCAGCAGGTCGAGGAGACCCTCACCCAGACCTTCCCGCCGGAGTTCCTCAACCGGATCGACGACGTCGTCATCTTCCACCGGCTGACCAAGGCGGACCTCGCCAAGATCGTCGAGATCCAGGTGGAGCGTCTCGCCGGCCGCGTCCGCGAGCGCGGCATCGAGATCCGGCTGACCGGAAAGGCTCGGGAGCTGCTCGGCAACCTCGGCTTCGACCCGACCTACGGTGCTCGCCCGCTCAAGCGCGTTATTCAGAAGCAGCTCGTCGACCGGCTGGCGCTGCGGCTGCTCGAGGGCGAGTTCGCCGAGGGAGACACGGTCGAGGTGGACGCGAGGGACGGCGAGTTGGCCTTCGCCAAGGCGAAGCCGGCGAAGGTCGCCTCAGCGCCCGAAAAGGCCGCCGCCTAGGCACGCGCCAGGCACGTCCCAGGCACGAATCGACCAACTTCTCGGTATCGGGCTGTCTGCCTGGCCGGACGACTAGTTAGGCATGAAGCTTCGTGTCTCGGCTCAGCAGGCCGGCTGGACGATCCGTGAGGTCGCCTGGGACTTCGAGGAACGCGTCCTCTGGCGAGGAAGCGACGCGACGCAAGAGAAGCTCGATCGCGTCGCCCAGGCCATCGCTCCCCTCCAGCGGCTGATCCAGACCCGCCTGACCTGGCCGCTCTCCGACGCCTGGCGCGTTCGCAGCAGGCGGAGCCGGATGGCCCTCGCGGCCTCCGCGAGCGTGCTCGCTCTCGCGGCGGCTGGCGGCGGCGCGGTGATCTCGGCGGATCAGCACGGGTCCCCCGGCGCCGCGGTCTCCGCCATCGCGCGGCCGACTGTGACCCCGGCGAACTCCGACACGGTCGTGCTCCAGGGCGCAACCCCTCAGTTCGAGAGCGGTGAAGCCCCCATCCCGGCCCAGCCTCCGGCAAAGCCCTCGGCCCCGCCGGCCAAGGTCGCGTGGCGCTTCTCGCAGGCGTTCGTCGCCTACGAGGTGGGACGGGCGGACAAGGAAACCGCCGGGGTCTTCGGCGACACGGCGAGCAAGCAGCTCGCCAAGGCACTCGCGGACGATCCGCCCCGGCTGCCCGCCAAGGGCAAGGTCCCCCAGGCGCGCGTCCTGAACGTCGTCCTGGGCACGGCGGCGAAGAGTCAGCTGAGCGCGAGCGTCTCGCTGGTCCGGCTCCGCGCGATCAGCGAGCTCCGCCTGACGCTGACCAAGAGGGGCGACGACTGGCGCGTCGCCCAGGTCCTGGGCTGATCCGATGGGGCGGATCAGGACGGCGATAGCGGCGGCGTGCGTTGGCGCGGCGATCGCTGCGCCGGGCGCCGGGGCACAGACGACCACGCCGGACCCGCCGCCGACGACCACCACCACTCCTCTCGATCCACCCACCACGACCCAGCCGCACGCGCCCAACGCGGGCCTGGTGCCCGCAGCTCCCGCCCCCGCGCCGCGGCCGAAGCCGAAGCCCCAGCCGAAGCCGAAGCCCAAGCCCAAGCCACCGACCGGCGGCACCAGGCCCGGCAAGCCCAAGGCCGGAGTCGACCAGGAGCAGGGCGCGCAGGACGGAACCGCGCCCGCCCCGGTCACCCCTCTCCCGTCATCCTGCGGTCCGGTCTCGGTCCCCAGCTTCCTGATTCCGATCTACGGCGCGGCTTCCCAGGAATACGAGCTCGGTCCCTCGGGCCCCTCGATCCTCGCCGCGATCAACGAGATCGAGAGCGGCTTCGGCCAGAACCTCGGCCCCTCGTCCGCCGGGGCGGAGGGATGGATGCAGTTCATGCCCTCGACCTGGGCCGGCTACGGAGTGGACGCCAACGGCGACGGCGTCCGTGATCCCAACAATCCGAACGACGCGATCTACGCCGCGGCCCGCTACCTGCGCGCGGCGGGCATGCCGGAGGATCCGGAGGGTGCCGTGTTCGCCTACAACCACGCCGACTGGTACGTCGCCGAGGTGCTGGCGCGCGCCGCCTGCTTCAGCGGCATCGGCTCGGGCGTGGTCGGCGGGCTCTCGTTGATCCCGAAGCAGCAGGTGCTGGTCTGCGACACGGCCAAGGACGCGCGCGAGTCGATCCCGGAGCGCTACATGAAGGCGTTCCAGGACGCCGCCGGGCACTACGAGCTCGGAGAGAGCGGCGTCTGGGCCCTGGCCGCCGTCGCCCGCCTCGAGTCCGCCTTCGGCAAGGGGATGAGCGCGAGGCAGCTCCGCGAGACGGGCCCGCTCGGGATCAGCGACGAGAACTGGAAGCGCTACGCCGTGGACGGCGACGCCGACGGCAAGATCCGCCGGGAGACGCCCGCCGACTCGGCCGCGACCCTCGCGCGGATGATCTGGGCGGCGGACGACCTGCGGGCCGGGCTCTTCCAGCACAACCACGCCGAGTGGTACGTCAAGGCGGTCCTCAACGACGCCGAGTCGATGGCCGGCAGCTGCCAGGTGAAGACGGTCGCCTACTCGGTGGCGCTGCCCGGGCCCACCAACGCGCCGATCAACTGGTCGAACGTCGAGCTCTCCAACTCTCTGGAGATGGTCGACATCCAGTCCGGCGCGATCGACTCCCGCATCCTCAACCTGCTGGGCGCGATCAGCCAGCAGCACACCGTGCGCATCTCGGCGCTGCGCTCGGATCACTCCCGCAACACCGCGAGCGGGAACGTCTCGAACCACTACTACGGCCGGGCCATGGACATCGCCGCGATCGACGGCGTGCCCTGCACCGACGTCTCGCCCGACGGCCCATGCGGGACCATCGCGCGTCAGCTCGGCGCGCTGTCGGCGGGCCAGGAGCCAACCGAACTGATCTACTGCTTCGACCCCGACGGCCCCGCGAACCCGAATGGCTTCGCGCAGGCCGACCACTGCGACCACATCCACGTCGGATTTGACGCGTAGCCCGGCGTAGGCTTCGGCCCGTGCCGAAGCTGTTCGAGACCGAGCGCCGCGGGCGCGTGCTGGTCGTGCGGATCGACCACCCGCCGCACAACTTCATGACCGCCGAGATGGTCCGGGAGCTCAGCGACCTGGTCGGCTCGCTCGACGGGGACCGATCCGTGGGCGCGGTGGTGATCACCGGCAAGCCCGACGACCTCTACATCACCCACTACGACGTCGGCGAGATCCTGGCAAGCGTCGAGCGGGCCGGGATCGCGGCTCCACCGTGGCTAACCGCCGTCGTCCTCCGAATCGCCGGCGCCATCAGGCGGATCCCCGGGTTGAGGGACGCGGCCGAGCGCACGCCGCTCGCGGCCGTGTTCGAGCTCTACCGGATCCACGACCTCTTCCTGACGATGAACCGCTCCGACAAGGTGTTCGTCGCGGCCATCAACGGGCCGGCGACCGGCGGCGGCTGCGAGATCTCGCTCGCCTGCGACATCCGCTACATGGCGAACACCGAGATTGCGATCGGCCTGCCTGAGATGACGGTCGACTTCAACCCCGGCGCCGGCGGAACCCAGCGGCTGCCGCGCCTGCTCGGCACCGGCAGGGCGATGGAGATGATGCTCGAGGGCCGCACGCTTTCCCCGCGGGAGGCGCTCGATGTCGGGCTCGTTCAGGCGGTCGTTCCTCCCGAGCAGGTGAAGGAGGCCGCGATCCGGACCGCCGAGCGGCTCGCGCGCCGCTCGCCGGAGGCGATCCGCTCGCTCAAGCGGGCGGTCTACGAAGGCGGCTCGAAGGGGCTCGCGCGGGGGCTGGCGGAGGAGCGCAAGTGGTTCATGGTCTCCTCCGCGACGGAGGCGTCGAAGCGGAAGATGGCCGCCATGAAGCGTGAGGTGGAGGCGGAGCGCTCCTCGCCGTGGATCGACTCGGAGCGGCTGCGGAGCTGGCAGGAGGGAACCGCCGCGGGCAGCGACCCCGAGCCCTAGCCGGATTCGACCCCGGACGGGCGCCTGGCCACGCCGCGGATGATCGGGCGGACCAGCGGCGGCGCCTTGGGAAGACGGTCACGGTCCATGCTGTCGATCCAGAATCCCGCCCCGGCCAGCAGCTGATCCGTCGCCCGGTTCGGGTGGCAGCCGCCCGAGATCGCGCCCCACGGGCGCCGCAGGCGGTCCTGCCAGCCGGCCAGGCGCGGTGAGTCGCTGCGGATGTGCTCTAGGTAGAGGAGGCGCCCGCCCTCGACCAGGACGCGCCGCGCCTCGGCGATCGCCTTCAACGGCTCGGAGACCGTGCAGAAGACGAGGGTGGCGACGACGGCATCGAAGCTGCCGTCGTCGAAGGGAAGATCCTCGGCCAGTGCCTCGATCACGGAGGCATTTGAGGCGGCGGTGCCCCCGGTCGCCAGCCGCTCGCGCAGCCGTCTCGCCATGTGCGGGTCCGGCTCACAGAGGACGAGCTCGGTGACCGCCTCGGTGTAGTGCTCGAGGTTGTGCCCCGTGCCCGCGCCGAGCTCGAGCACGCGTCCCGCGGCCTCGGCGAGCAGCTGGCGGCGCATCGCGGCGAGGCCGGCGCGTTCGGTGCGGGCGGTCAGCCGGTCGTAGAAGCGGGCGAAGATCGGGTGCTCGGGCATGCGGGGATCATCGCCCGTCGGGCGGACGGGCGGTGTGGGATTGCACACGGCGCGCGAAAGTGAAAGAAAGGGGGGCGACCGGGGCAGACCAACGAGAAGAGGAGAACCGATGGCGACATTCGTGATGCTCACGAACCTGACTGCTGAAGGCGTCCAGACGCTCAAGAACAACCCGAGCCGCATCCAGGAGGTCAACAAGGAGGTCGAGCAGCTCGGCGTGACGGTCAAGGAGCAATGGGCCACCCTCGGCCAGTACGACTTCATCACGATCGTCGAGGCACCCGACGAGAAGGCGATGGCCAAGGTCTCGATCGAGCTCGGCTCGCGCGGCACGATGAGCAGCCAGACGCTCGCGGCGATCCCGGCGGACGAGTTCGCGGGCTCCCTGTAGCAGGCACGAAGCGGAGCAGGCGCCTGATGAAGGTCCTCGTCATCGGTGGAGGCGGTCGCGAGCACGCGATCGTTCGCGCGCTGGGCCGCTCGCCGCAGACCCCCGAGCTGCTCTGTGCGCCGGGCAACGCCGGGATCGCCCAGGATGCACGCTGCCTCGACGTCGCCGGTGAGGACATCGATGGGGTGGTGGCCGCCGCGCGCGACGAGGCCGTCGATCTGGTGGTGGTCGGGCCGGAGGCGCCGCTCGTCGCCGGGTTGGTGGACGCGCTCGACGGCGAGGGCGTCGCGGCTTTCGGGCCCAGCCGGGAGGCCGCCAGGCTCGAGGGGTCCAAGCTTCATGCCAAGGAGCTGATGGCGGAAGCGGGTGTACCGACGGCTTCCCACACGGTCGTCCGCTCACGCGATGAGGCCCTGGGACAGATCGCCTGCGCCTCCTACCCCTCGGTGCTCAAGGCCGACGGCCTGGCGGCGGGCAAGGGGGTGATCATCGCCCCGAGCGAGGCGGAGGCGCGCGAAGCGGTCGAGGTCTTCTTCACCGAGCGGCGCTTCGGTGAGACCTCGGTCGTGATCGAGGAGTTCCTCGAGGGCGAGGAGCTGTCCCTGCTGGCGCTCTGCGATGGCGCGAACGTCCTCCCCCTGGCCCCGGCCCAGGACTACAAGCGGATCCGCGACGGAGACGAGGGCCCGAACACCGGAGGCATGGGGAGCTATTCCCCGGTGCCCGAGATCGAGCGGGCAGAGGTCGAGCGGATCGCCGACCTCGTACACCGGCCCGTCGTCGATGCAATGAGGCGGCGTGGCACCCCCTACCACGGTGTCCTCTACGCCGGCCTGATGCTGACCGAGGCCGGGCCGAAGGTCCTCGAGTTCAACTGCCGCTTCGGCGATCCCGAGACACAGGCGGTGCTGCCGCGACTGAGCTCCGACCTGCTCGAGCTCTGCCTGGCCTCGCGGGACCCGGGTGGGCTGGCGGGCGTGGACGCCGCGTTCGGCGACGACTGGGCCGTGACGGTGGTGCTCGCCTCCGCCGGGTACCCGGAGAGCTCGTCCAAAGGTGACGTGATCGAGGGCCTCCACCAGGCTGCCGACGTCGAGGGCGTCGAGGTCACTCATGCCGGGACCGCGCGGAGCGACGGCGAGGTGGTCACCGCGGGCGGCCGCGTCCTCAACGTCACCGGTCTCGGCCCGACGGCCGCCGAGGCGCGGCGGCGCGCATACGATGCCGCCGAGCTGATCCGCTTCCAGGGCCGGCAGATGCGAAGCGACATCGCGGCTCGCGCGGTGGAGCGTGAGACGGCCGCAACCTGAACGAATACCCATGTCGAACAAGAGGAGGAGCTGATGCCCGAGGGCGAGGTGGCCGCGACGATGCCCGAAGTGGAGGAGGCGTTCGAAGAGATCGAGGTCGATGCCCCGCTGGTCGGGATCATCATGGGCTCCAAGAACGACAAGGAGAAGCTGCAGCCCGCCGGTGAGGCTCTGCAGGATCACGGCATCCGCTACGAGGTGCGGGTGCTGAGCGCGCACCGCACCCCGGACGAGACGCGTGACTACTGCACCAACGCCCGGATGCGCGGACTGAAGGTGATCATCGCCGCGGCCGGGATGTCGGCCGCGCTGCCCGGCTTCGCCGCCGCCCACACGGATCTGCCCGTGATCGGCGTCCCAATCTCGGGCAAGAACCTCGGCGGTCTGGACGCGCTCCTGTCGGCAGTCCAGATGCCGCCGGGCGTGCCCGTCGGCTGCGTCGCGATCGACGGGGCCAAGAACGCGGGATTGCTCGCGGTCCGGATCATCAACGCATGACGCGGACGTGATCCCCCGCTACACCCGCGAGGAGATCGGCGCGGTCTGGACGACGCAGCACCGCATGGATGCGCTGCTCGAGGTCGAGCTCGCCGCCGTTGACGCCTGGGCGGCCGAGGGCGTCGTGCCGGAGTCGGACGCGCGCGAATGCCGCGCCAAGGCGTCGTTCACCGTCGAGGCGGTGGAGGAGCGCGAGCGGACCACGGGTCACGACGTGGCTGCGTTCGTCGACGTGGTCGCCGACTCGATCGGTGACGCCGGCCGCTGGCTGCACTACGGCTTGACCTCCTACGACGTCGTGGACAACGCCCTCGCGCTGCAGCTCAAGCAGGCGGGCGAGATCGTCGTCGGCGGGGCGCGTGCGTATCGCGATGCCCTCGTCCGGCGGGCCCGCGAGTTCGCCGAGGTGCTCTGCGTTGGCAGGACCCACGGCGTCCACGCGGAGCCGACCACGTTCGGGTTGAAGCTCGCCTCCCTCGCCTTCGAGGCCGACAGGAACGTCGCCCGCCTGCAGGAAGCATTCGACCAGGTCGGCGTCGGCAAGGTCTCCGGAGCGGTCGGTACCTACGCCTCGGTGCCGCCGGCGGTGGAGGCGCGCGTGATGGAGACGCTCGGCCTGCGGGCGGAGGACGTCTCGACCCAGGTCGTTCCGCGCGATCGCCACGCCGTGCTGCTGGCCGCGACCGCGACCGCCGCGGCCGGCCTGGAGCGGTTCGCCACGGAGGTCCGCAATCTGCAGCGGACGGAGGTCCGCGAGGTCGAGGAGCCCTTCGCGAAGGGCCAGAAGGGGTCCTCGGCGATGCCCCACAAGCGGAACCCGATCATCGCCGAGCGGCTGTGCGGGCTCGCTCGCGTGCTCCGCGGCTACGCGCAGGTGGGGTTCGAGAACGTCGCGCTCTGGCACGAGAGGGACATCTCGCACTCCGGCGCCGAGCGCGTCGTCCTCCCGGACGCGACGATCGGCCTCGACTACATGCAGTACCTCGCCACGAACCTCGTGGACGGGATGGCGGTCCACACCGACCGGATGCGGGAGAACCTCGAGCTCACCCACGGCGCGCTCTTCAGCCAGCGAGCCCTGACCGCTCTGGTCGAGTCCGGGATGACGCGGGACGACGCGTACCGGCTGGTCCAGCGCTCTGCGAAGCGCGCCTGGGACGAGGGAACGAGCTTCCGCGATCTGATCGCCGCGGAGGCTCCCGAACTCGACCTCGACGCCGTCTTCGACTACGGGGCCTACCTGGAGCACGTCCCGGAGGTGCTCGCGCGCC
>DATFPJ010000200.1:0-7349 GCA_035264865.1 Solirubrobacterales bacterium | reverse complement strand
CCGAGCTCGGCGTGGAAGCCCTCCCCGATCACCTCGCCGTCGCGGACGAGGACGGCGCCCACCAGGGGGTTGGGGCTGACGCGCCCGCGCCCCTGCTCGGCGAGCTCGAGAGCCCGGCGCAGGTGCGACGCTTCCTGTTCGGTGCTGACCGTTGGCAACCGCGACTCCTTCGTGGGTTGCGACTGATTGACTGGTCAGTCAGCCAGGAATTGTACGGCAGTAAAGTCCGCCGGCATGCCGAGGGTTGGGCGCGTACAGGCGACGGACGAGGCTCGAAGCTACGGGCGCCGTGCGAGCCTGCTCTCGATCGGCGTCGGCATCACGGGGCTGATCACATACCTGTACTTCGCGATCGCCTCGCACGAGCTCTCGAAGGAGCAGTACGGGCAGGTTGCGGTCCTCTGGTCGGCCGTCTTCATCGTCGTCTCGATCCTCCAGCGGCCCGTGGAGCAGCTGCTCTCTCGGACGGTCTCGGAGAACCTCGAGCACGGCAGCCCGATCCGCCACACGGTTCGCGTCGCGGCGACGATCCAGCTCGGCGTGGCGGTGGGCTTCGACGTGGTGGCCCTCGCGCTCCGGACCCCGATCCAGGACCACCTCCTGGACGGCAGCTCGACTCTGTACTGGATCGGGATCACGGCGATCACCGCCTACGGGGCCAGCTACTTCGCGCGCGGCTTCCTGGCGGGCAGCCACCGGCTCACCATCTACGCGCTGCTCATCATCAGCGAGTCGGTCGCGCGCACCGCCTTCCCGACGGCGGTGGCGCTCGGCATCGCTTCCGGGCAGACGGCGGTCGCTCTGGGCATCGTGGCGGCGCCGACGCTCTCGCTCATGGTGGTCCCCTTCGCGTTCTTGCGCCGCTTCGGCAGCGAGGAGCCGAGCGCTGCGGCCGTCGGTGGGACGCCGGCGGCTCCGCCGACCGACGAGTTCACCCTCGCGCGGGGAGGCCGTTTTGCGGCGGGCGTCTTCCTGATCATGCTCTCGGAGCAGACCTTTCTGAACGCCGGCCCCCTGCTGGTCAAGGCGTCCGCGGGTGCGGCCGCCGCCGGGTACATCTTCAACGTGCTGATGATCGCCCGTGCCCCGTTGCAGCTCTTTCAGGCGGTGCAGACCAGCCTCCTCCCCCACCTCACCCGGCTTGGATCACAGGGCGAAGAGCGGGACTTTCGGGCCTCGGTGCGAGTCACGATCGTTGCGATTGCCGGGTTCGCGGGGCTCGTCGCACTCGCGATGCTGATCGCGGGCCCTGAGCTGATGCAGATCGCGTTCGGCAAGAAACACGCATATCAGCGGTCCGACCTGGTGATCGTGAGCGTCGGCATGGGCCTCTATCTCTCGGCCGCGACCCTGAATCAGGCCGCTCTCGCCAAGGGCCAGGTCCGGCGGGCGTCGTTCTGCTGGGTCGCGTGCGCGATCGGCTTCGTGATCTGGACCCTCGTCCCGATCATCGACAACGACTTCCACCGCGTCGAGGTCGGCTATCTCGGGGCCGCGGCGGCCCTCTGCTCGCTGCTCTACTGGCTCTACCGGCAGCCCCTGCGGCCGAGGGAGGTTCGCGTCGAGCCCGGCTCGACCGAGGAGATGGAGCTCCAGCTCGCCTCGGCGGACGAGGCCGGCTAGCCCAGGTCGCCGAGGACGGTCCCGGCGGTCTTGGTGCGCCGCGGGATGAACAGCGGCTCGAGTCCGCGCAGATCCTCGACGGTGCCCATCGCCACCACGACGTCGCCGGGATGGAGGACGGTGTCCTCCGGCGGCTGGGCGTGCACCTTGCCGTCCGAGCTGCGGACGGCCGGGATCGTGTTGTTGCCGCGGACCTCGCCGATCGTCTTGCCCGCGGCCTCGCAGCCCTCCGAGACGTCGATCTCCTCCATCCGGTACTCGGGCGCGACGTCGACGACGCCGGTGACCTGGGGCTGGAGCGCAAGCCGGGCCATCTCCGCGCCGCTCGACTTGTACGGCGAGATCACCCGGTCGGCGCCGGCACGGAGCAGCTTCTTCTCCGAGTCCTCGACGCTGGCGCGCGCGACGACGGTGATGTCTGATCGGAGCTCCCGGGCCGTCAGGCAGATGAAGATGTTCTCCGCGTCGGAATCGACGCAGGCGAGCACCGAGATAGCGCGCGCGATCCCGGCCGCCTTCAGCATCTCGTCGTCGGAGGGACGGCCGAGCAGGAAGGGCGCGCCCCTCTGGTCCGCGAGCTCCTTGTTCTCCTCGAGCTCGTCGATCACGACGAAGTCCACGCCGCCGGCCTGGAGGTCCTTGGCCGCCTGGCGGCCCACCCGGCCGAAGCCGCAGATCAGGTGGTGGCCGGTGAGGTCGTCGATGTTCTTCAGGGTGCGGCGCTCCTCGAGGATCTCGCCGAGGTGGCCGGCGACGAAGAACTCCGTCACCGTCACCAGGGCGTAGAAGAGCGTACCCACGCCCAGCATGATCAGGAGGACCTTGACGATCTGGCCCGCGAGGTCGGGCGGCTCCGGAGCGGAGCCGACGGTGGCGACGGTATCGAGGGTGAACAGGAAGCCGCGCCAAAGGGAGACGTCCTCCGTCAGCGAGTAGGCGATCGCGCCGGCGACCTGGATCGCGACGATCAGGGCGACCAGCAGCGCGAGCCGCCGCAGGAACGGCTCGAATTCCCCGCGATCGCGGGGTCCCTCGAAGCTCCTGAATCTGCTCAGCCGGGCGTGCCGGCCGCGTGCCGTCCGCTCGGTGCCGGGGCCGTCGCGCTCAGGCAGCGCCCGCCGCCTCCGCGATCGCCGCATAGGCGCCGGCGGGATCGTCCGCGCCGAACACGGCCGAGCCGGCGACGAACAGGCCGGCCCCCGCCTCTGCCACGCCGGCGGCGGTGCCCGTGTCGATGCCGCCGTCGACCTCGATCGGCCGGGTGCCCACGACCTCGGCGAGGCGCCTCACCTTGCCGGGTGAGTCGGCGATGAAGGGCTGTCCGCCCCAGCCGGGGTTGACCGTCATGCAGAGGAAGAGGTCGGCGTCGTCGGCCGACTCGGAGGCCGCGCTCACGGGCGTGCCCGGGTTGATTGCGAGGCCGGCGAGACAGCCCAGATCGCGGATCGCGTTGAGCGTACGGTTGATGTGCGGGGTCGCCTCAGCGTGGAAGGTGATGCAGTCCGCGCCCGCCTTGGCGAACTCGGTGATGTGCTCGTCGGGTCGGTCGATCATCAGGTGGACGTCGATCGCTCCGCCCGCGTCGTGGACAAGATCCGCGATCGAGCCCGCGACCAGCGGACCGATCGTGATCGGGGGGACGAAGTGCCCGTCCATGACGTCGACATGGATGATCCGGGCGCCCGCCGCCATGACCTCTTCGACCTGCGCGCCGAGGCGCGAGAAGTCCGCCGAGAGGATCGACGGGGCAACGCGCCGGCCGGCGAAGAGCTCGCGCCGGCTGACCGACGCGGTGTCGGTGGCGGCTTCCATCGGCTACATCTCCCCTATCTGGCGGCCATGAGGAGACATGGGCGGCGTCAGATGGTTCGGAGCATCGAGTGGCCGCAGTGCTGGCACTTCATGTCCTCGGTCCGGCTCATCCGCGAGATCGTCTGGTGCTCGCCGCAGTTCGGGCACTGGGAGACGAGCTCGAAGCGGCGCAGGCAGTAGACGCAGACGAAGCGTCCCGGCAGCTGCGCCGGCCGCAGCCACGGCTCCCCGCAGCCGGGGCAGTTGGGGCGCCGCAGAGCCCCCTCGGTCGCCTCCTGGGCCTCGGAGGAACCTCCGAGGCCGCTCTCGGTGTCCATTCGTTCGGCCACGCGTCGAGGGTACCGGGCGCTATCGAGCATTCGCGGGAGGGGAGTGTCCACGCAGGAAATCCGCCGCGCTCATCGGCTTCTTTCCAGGCGGCTGGACGACGTCGAGGCGGAGCGCCCCGTCCGCGGAGCCAAGCAGCAGCTCCGTGCCTCGCGCCTCGATTCCGCCCTGCTCGGGCCCGCCGCGGACCGCCCGTGCCGAGCGCACGCCGAGGCGCTCGCCGTCCTCGGTCTCCAGATATGCGCCGACGTGGGGCGTCAGGGCGCGGACGACCAGCGCGAGCTCGGTGGCGGTGCGGGAGGGGTCGAGATGTCGCTCCTCCGGAGCGATCTTCTCCGCGTAGGTCGCGGCCGAGTCGTCCTGCTCGGTGAACTCGAGGCCCCCGGCCTCCTCCGCGTCAAGCGCGCGGACGAGCAGCTCTCCGCCCAGCTCGGCGAGCTTGGCGGAGAGAGCCGCGTAGTCGTCCTCGTCGGCGATCGGAACGGTCTGGCCGAGGGCGACGGGCCCCGAGTCGAGGCCGGCCGTGACCCGCATGATCGTGACGCCGGTCTCGCGGTCTCCGGCCATCAGGGCGCGCTCGATCGGCGCGGCGCCGCGCCAGCGGGGCACCAGGGAGGGATGGACGTTGAGCATCAGGAACTCGCTGAGCAGTGGCTCCTTGATCAGCTGGCCGAATGCGCAGACGGCAATCGCCTCCGGCTTCGCGGCCCGAATCGCGGCGAGGGATTCCTCGGAGTTCACGTCGGGCGTCTGGTGAAGCTCGAGGCCGAGCTCCCGGGTGGCTTCCGCGGCCGGCGGGGGCGAGAGCCTGCGGCCGCGACCCCGGCGGCTGTCCGGGGGGGTTACGACCAGCACCGGGCGGTGGGGGCTGTCGGCGAGCCGGCGCAGGACGGTCGCCGCGAACTCGGAGGTGCCGAGGTAGGCGGTTCTCACTCCTCGGAGGCTGAGACCTCGGCGCCCGGCTCGGGGTCTTCGTCTCCGGGGCGCTCCGGGGCGTATGTTCCGCCCTCCCGCAGCGCGCGCAGCGCGCCCTTGCGCTGCTCCTTCTCGGTGCGGTCGAGCATCAGCACGCCGTCGAGGTGGTCGACCTCGTGCTGGATCACGCGCGCCTCGAGGCCCGATGCCTCGACCGTGAGCTGCTCGCCTCGGACGTCCTGGGCGTGCGCCCTCACGTGCAGCGGCCGCTCGACGTCAACGACGACGCCCGGGAGGCTGAGACAGCCCTCCTCCGCCGTGATGAGATCGTCCGAGCGCCACTCGATCTCGGGGTTGACGAGGACCGTCGGCTCCGCCTCGGAGCCGACTTGGAAGACGAGCATGCGGCGCAGCTTCCCCAGCTGGGTAGCCGCCAGCCCCACGCCGATCGCGTCCCGCATCAGCTCGATCATCCGCTCTGCCTCCTCGGCGAGCTCGTCGCCGAAGTCGGTCACCGGCGAAGCGGCCGAGCGCAGGACGGGATCGCCGAACTTGACGACCTGGGCGAGTGCCTGGGACCGCCGCTCGAGCGCCTCGCTGTCCAGCCCCTCGGGCTGCTCTGCCTCGGTGGCGAGCTCGTCGTCGATCTCCTCGACGGGCGTAGGTGTGACTTCGTCGCTCACGGGGTCGAGTCTAGTCGCGAATCTCGGCACCACTGCGGCGCTGAAGGGGCGCCCGGGCCCTGATCCAGCGTCTGCGTCCGAGGGACTCCGCTGAGCGGGAGCATCGCCGCACAGAACCGCTACTGCGGGTCCACGTCCACCGAGATCGCCAGCTCGCGCAGGGCGCGGTCGCGGACCGCGGTGGCTACCGCTTCTCGCACCGCCGCGACCGACCGGTTTCGCCGCTCCGACTTGATCATCAGCCGGCGGCGGTGACGACCCCGGAGCCGGAAGAGGGGTGCTGGGCCGAGGAGCTCATCCCCGGCTGAGAGCCGGTCCGCCACCAGCTCGCGGACGGCCTCGGCGGAGCGCTCGACACGGGCCTCGTCCTCACCGCCCAGAGCGACTTCGATCAAGTGGGAGAAGGGCGGGTAGCGCAGGGCCCGGCGCCGCTCCAGCTCCTCGGCCAGGAAAGCGGCCGAGTCGTGACGCGCCGCATGACGAATGCTCGGCGCGCCGGTCGCGAGTGCCTGGACCAACACCCGGCCGCCGCGCTCGCCTCGGCCGCTTCGGCCCGCGAGCTGAGTTATCAGCGAGAAGGTCCTCTCCTCGGAGCGGAAGTCCGGCAGCCGCAGGGCGCCGTCGGCATCGAGGATCACGCTCAGGGTGACGTCGGGGAAGTCATGACCCTTGGCCACCATCTGAGTCCCCACCAGCACCCCCGACTCCGCCGCTTCGAAGCGGCGCAAGAGGTCGCCGTGATCCCTGCCGGCGGCGCTGTCCGAGTCGAGCCGGAACACCTGGAGCGGCGCCAGCGTCTCGGCCAGCTCGGCCTCGACCCGCTGCGTCCCAGATCCGACCCGGGCGATGGTCACCGAGGAGCACTCCGGGCAGACCTCCGGCCTGGGCTCGGCGTGGCCGCAGTGATGACAGCGAAGCCCTCCGTCGCGGTGCAGCACCAGGGAGACGTCGCAGTTCGGGCACTGCCAAGCGTGTCCGCACGAGCGGCAGGTGAGGTGCGTCGACCAGCCGCGCCGGTTGATCAGCAGGATTGCCTTACCGCCATCGCGCGCGATCTGCGCGAACGCCTCGCGGGTCCTCGGATGGAGCGGACCGGGCACACCACCGCGCATGTCGACGACCTCGACGGGTGGAAGGGGCCGGCCGTCCACCCGCCTCGGCAGCTCGAGCCGCTCCAGCTCGTGCCAGCTCTCGGGACGCGGCGTCGCACTCCCGCAGAGCAGCACCGCCCCCGCGGACGCCGCGCGGTGCCGGGCGACCTCCCTCGCGTCGTAGCGCGGGTCGCTCTCCTGCTTGTAGGACGAGTCGTGCTCCTCGTCGATCACGATCAGCCCCGGATCCGCGACCGGCGCGAAGACCGCGGAGCGGGGCCCAACGCAGATGCGAGCATCGCCGGAGCGCAGCCTGCGCCACTCGTCGTAGCGGGCGCCCGCGGGCATGCGCGAATGCAGCAGGGCGACGGACTCGCCGAACCGCCGCCGGAAGCGATCCATCGTCTGAGGGGTGAGAGCGATCTCCGGCACCAGCACGATCGCTCCCCTGCCGCGGGCGAGCGAGGCCCGGGCTGCCTCGAGGTAGACCTCCGTCTTGCCCGAGCCGGTGACGCCGTGCAGAAGGAAGGATTGGGACGCCGGGCCGTCGCCCGCTCTCGGCAGGGCCGCCACCACCGCCCGCAGCGCCGCGCTCTGGTCCTTCGTCAGCTCGACCCGCTCTCGCACGGCACCCACACCCGCGCTGCGGTGCCGCCGCCGACGCTCCACCTCGCGGGTCTCCACCAGCCCGCGGGCCTCCAGACGCCGGAGCGTGGCCCGATCCGACCCCGCCAGCGCCGCCAGCTCCCGCGCGAGCCTCGGTTTGGCCGAGAGCGCCCGCAGGACGGCACGCTGCCGCAGCCCGAGGCGCTCGCTACCCGAGATCGCCTCGAGCCCCTTCTCGGTCACCTCGACCTCCAGCTCGACGAGCGGGCGCACCCGCCGCGCTTCGGCCCCA
>DATFPJ010000199.1:0-6724 GCA_035264865.1 Solirubrobacterales bacterium | reverse complement strand
AGCGTCTGCACCGAGACCACCTCGTGGGTGTTCTGGGCGGTGAGCGCCACGATGGCGGAGGTGCCATGGACGCCGCAGCGGGCGAATGCCTTCAGGTCGGCCTGGATGCCAGCGCCGCCGCCGGAATCCGAGGTCGCGATCGTCATCGCCACGCGAGTGCGCCGGTCCGTCTGCACGGGCGCAAGGCTAGAGGGCGAGCTAGGCGGGGTCGGGCATCGCCAGCGACGTCCGCTCGTAACGGCCCGCCGAGTCCGCGCGGACATAGCCGCTCAGCTCCAGCCTCACGAGCCCTGCGGCGAGCGGACCCGGAGCGAGGCCTGAGCCGCGACAAAGCGCGTCGGGCGTGGCCACGCCGCCCTCTACCAGCTCGAGCAGCTTGGCTAGGTCCGGATCGAGCCTTGGCCCGCGCGCGACGAAGCCGGTGACCTCCGTCGCTCCAACCGGCAGCAGCGCGTCGAGGACGTCCTGGGCGCCGCGGATCACCGCCGCCCCGTCTCGCAGCATCCCGTTGGTTCCGGCGGCCGAGGAGGCGCCGACCCTGCCCGGCACCGCTCCGACCTGCCTGCCGAGCTCCCCCGCCATCTCCGCCGTGATCAGCGAGCCGGAGCGCTCCCGCGCCTCGACCACGATCGTCATCGCGCCGAGCGCAGCCATGATCCGGTTGCGGGCCGGGAACGTCCAGCGGCGCGGCGCGCTGCCGGGCGGCAGTTCCCCGATCACGAGGCCGCGCTCCACGATCTCCTCATAGAGCCGGGCGAACCTCGGCGGATACGGGACGTCGACGCCGGTGCCGAGCACCGCAATCGTCAGGCCGCCGGCCTCGAGAGCGCCCCGGTGTGCGCACGAATCGATCCCCAGCGCCATGCCGCTGATCACGGGCAGCCCCGCTGCCGCGAGATCCCTGCCGAGCGCTGTCGCGACGTCGCGCCCGTATCCGCTCGGGCGCCGCGAGCCGACGATGGTGACGGCGTGCTCCGCATCGACGTCGGCGAACCGCGTCGAGTCGCCGCGACCGAAGAGCACCGAGGGCGGATCTCCCAGGTCGCGGAGTGCGTCCGGATACAGGTGGTCGTGGGTGCAGCATGCCCACGCGTCGGCATCCGCTACCGCCGCCTGCAGCCGGTCCACGTCGCGGGAGGCGGCTCGCTCGAGAAACGACTTCGCCTCCGAGCGCGCCATCGCCCGCGCCAGCTCCTCTTCCGGCAGGGCGAGCAGCTCGTGCGCACGGCGGCCCGGGCTGTCGCTCGCGGCGCGCTCGATATGGCCCGCCAGCGAACCGATGAGCCAGGCGCGCCTCAGGCAGTCCGCGCAGGCGGCCGGAAGCGGCGCCTCGCTCATCGCTCGGGTCGCCGGCGCCGCTCGATGGCCTCGGTCACGTGGTCAGGCGCGATCCTCTCCTCGCCGGCCAGGTCCGCGATGGTCCGCGCCAGCCGGACACAGCGGTCCCAGCCGCGCGCGCTCAGGCCCAGGCGGCGGTGTCCCGCCTCGAGGACCTCCCGGCAGTCGCGGTCGAGCTCGCAGTAGCGACGCAGCTCGCTCGGCGTCATCTCCGAGTTTGAGCGGCCGGGTCCGAGCCGGTCCTCCTGCGCGCGCCTCGCTGCGATCACGCGGTCGCGCACCGCCGCCGAGCCCTCGACGTCGTCCTCCATCAGCTCTCCGGCCGGAGGCGGGTCGACGGAGAGGGAGATGTCGATCCTGTCGGCGAGCGCGCCGCTGAGTTTGGCGAGGTAGCGCGCGACCGCGCCGGGGTGACAGTCGCACTCGCCCGAGTCCGGTCCGTTGCCGCATGGGCAGGGGTTGGACGCCGCCACTAGCATGAAGCGGCAGGGCAGGGAGACGGTCCCCGAGGTCCTCGTCACCGTGACCCTCCCTTCCTCGAGGGGCACCCGCAGCGCCTCGAGCGCGTCTCGCCGGAACTCGCCGAGCTCGTCGAGGAAGAGGACGCCGCGGTGCGCTCGGGTCACCTCACCCGGGCGCGGCGGAACGCCTCCTCCGACGAGTGCCCGGCCGGAGATCGTGTGGTGCGGGGCGCGGAAGGGTCGGCGAACCCTCGGCCCTCCGTTCTCGCCGCAGACGCCGGCGATCCGCGTCACCTCGATCACCTCATTCGTCCTCAGGGGCGGGAGCAGCGAGGGAAGCCGCTGCAGGGCGAGCGTCTTCCCGCCACCGGGAGGGCCGATGAGCAGCAGGCTGTGCGCCCCGGCCGCGGCGATCTCCAGGCAGCGTCGCAGGACCGGATGGCCCCGAAGGTCGGCGAGGTCGGGCAGATCGCTGTCCGTTTCGGCCTCCGGCTCCACGCGCTGCGCGGGCTCGATCCCTCCCTCGGCGAGCTGCCTGAGGTGGGTGAGATGCTCGACCGGCATCACGTCCACTCCGCCGACGAGTGCAGCCTGGCTCGCGTCGCCTGGCGCGACCGCGATGCCGCGCAGGCCCCATTCTCTCGTCCCCTCCGCCATCGCCAGGGCGCCCGGCGCGGCACGGATCGCGCCGTCGAGTGCGAGCTCACCGGCCATCGCGTAGTTGTCGACTACCACGTTCGGCAGCTGCCCGCTCGCGGCGAGCAGTGCGGCGGCGATCGCCAGGTCGAAGCCCGGCCCCGCCTTGCGCACGTCCGCTGGGGCGAGATTGACCGTGATGCGCCGCTGCGGGTACTCGAAGCCCGAGTTCACCAGCGCCGATCGGACGCGCTCGCGTGACTCGCGAACGGCGGCATCCGGCAGCCCGACGATGGTGAACGAGGGCAGGCCGCCGCCGATGTCGACCTCGACGTGCACGGGCTCCGCGTCCACGCCGATCAGGGCGAAGGTGCGGCCAATCGCGAACATGCCCATGGCGCGAAGCTAGGTCCGCTACCCGCGCGGGTGGCGCAGCCAGGGTCACCGTTCCGTCACCGCCTCGTAGCGATCGGCGCGCGCCGCGAGCGCGGTCCCCCGCCAGCCTCGTCGCATGACCTACGCGAGGCAGCGGCTCGGGCGCCGGGCCGAGCAGCTGGTCGCCGAACAGCTCGCTCGTTCAGGCTGGGAGATCGTCGGCCGCAACGTCCGCCTCTCCTCCGGCGAGCTGGACCTGGTCGCGCTCGACGGCCGCGTCCTGGTCTTCGTCGAGGTGAAGGCGGGGCGCGCGGGGACCGCGCTCGGACCGGAGCTGCCCGCGCACGCGGTCGGCCGCCGCAAGCAGCTCAAGCTCCGGCGGCTCGCGCGCGAGTGGATCGCCGAGGGCCGCGGGCCCTCAGGCGTCGCCGGCTACCGCTTCGACGTCGTCGGGGTCCGCTTCGGCTCGGATGGCCTCGCGGATGTCGATCACATCCGCCAGGCCTTCTGAATCGGCCGGCTCGTCCAGGCCGAGCTGCGAGTAGGCGACCGAGGCGAAGGACCGGCGGTGCAGTGGGCAGATTCCGTGCCGGATGATCGCCTCGCGGTGTTCCGGTGTGGAGTAGCCGACGTTGCCCTCGAAGTTCCAGTCCGGGTAGAGGGCCGCGACGCGGCGCATGTAGCGGTCCCGCGTCACCTTGGCGACCACGGATGCAGCCGCGATCGCGGCGCTGCGCGCATCGCCGTCCACGACCGGGGTGTGCTCGAGCTCGCAGCGCGGCAGGCGAAAGCCATCCACCAGCCGCGTCGACTCCTCCCGCGCGATCGAATGCATGCAGTCGGTGAGCGCCGCGATGTTCGAGACGTGGAGGCCGTTGCAGTCGATGCAGCGCGGCGAGCGGACCGCGATCGAGACGCAGGCCGCCGCGCGGATCACCTGCGGGTATAGCTCCTCGCGCTCATCCGGGGTCTTCTGCTTGGAGTCGTCGAGCCGCGCCAGGGCCAGCCGCTCCGAGCGGCCGATTCGCTCGAGGTCGATCAGCACGCCCGCCGCGAGCAGCGGTCCCGCCAGGGAGCCCCTGCCCGCCTCGTCGACACCGGCCACGAACCGCCGTCCGAAGGAACGGTCGAAGCGGAAAAGCCGCGCCGCGGTCCGGCGCTTGCGGCGCTTCCTGGGGCTAGAAGATCCCGATTCGGTCGGGCGGCCAGTAGGTGGCGAAGGCCTTTCCGATGATCCAGTCACGGGGGATTGGTCCCCAGAATCGGCTGTCTGCACTCTCCCCACGGTTGTCGCCCATCATGAAGTAGTGATCGGGCGGGATGGTGATGGGTTTGGGCAAATTGCAGGCTCCACCTGGCGTACAGAGGTTGATGAACCCCTCATCGGCGAGCTTCCCGTTCACGACGGGGTGGCCGTTATCGACGCTCAGCGTGTCCCCCGGCCCCGCCACGATCCGCTTGATGAAGTTGGTGTCCGACTCCTCCGGGACCGGCTCGTCGCAGGCGGCGCCGCTGTTCCCGTTCGCGCCGGTGCTCACGTCCCCGCACCTGCCTGAGCCGCTCTCGTCCGCGCCGACGGGCGGATGAAACACGACGATGTCACCGATCTTCGGGTCGGTGAAGTGGTATTCGAAGCGATTGACCAGCACCCGCTGGTTGATGTCGAGCGTCGGCTCCATCGAGCCCGAGGGGATCTGGTACGGCTTGACGATCCAGTGCTGGATGCCGAGCGCAAGGCCGAGGGCGAGCGCGACGATGATGACGAGCTCGAGGAGCGCGCCCTGGGTGCTCTGGGGCCGGGGGAGTTTCAGTCTTCTTCTGCCTGTTCGGGGGAGGCGTCCTTCGCGGCGCCCTCCTCGGGCTCCTGCTCCGGCTCGGCCTCCGCCTGCTCCCCACCATCACCGGCCACGTCCTCGGCTTCGTCTCCGGGCGTATCCGGCGTTGCCTCAGGCTCCCCCTGCTGCTGCTCTGATTCTCCCTCGGGCTGCTCCTCCCCTTCCTGCTCGGCCGGCTCCACGACCTCGGGCTCGGCCTCGCTGACGGCTACGCCCTCGGCGTCCACCGCCTCCGCCTCCTCCGGGGCCACGACCACATCGTCCTCGATGCCCCACCGGCGCTCGGCGACTCGGGCGCTCTTGCCGACCTTCTCACGCAGGTAGTAGAGCTTCGCCCGCCTGACGTCGCCGCGCGCGGCGATCTCGAGCTTCTCGATCTTCGGGGAGTGCAGCGGGAAGGTTCGCTCCACGCCGACGCCGAAGGACTGCTTGCGCACGGTGAAGGTCTCACGGGTGCCGCTGCCCTGGCGCTTGATGACGATCCCCTCGAAAACCTGCGTCCGCCGGCGGTTCCCCTCAACGACCTGGAAATGCACTCGCACCCGATCGCCGGCGGCAAAGCGCGGCCGCTGCTTCAGGACTCGCTTCTCGAGGCTCTCGATGACTGTGCTCATGCGGTGTGAGGATCGTGGATGCCCGGATTGAGTGGCCGCTAAAGGCCGGATCGCCGCGGGACTCAAAAAGAGCGCGAGCCGAAAACTGGCCGCGCCGCGACGCGGAAGGTTAGCGGTAGATCCGACCGCGGTGTTTGTGGCGGCCGTTAGTGATGGTCCGCCCGCTGGCGAGCTTGCGCCTGTGCGCGGCGCCACTGCCTGACCCGGGCATGGTTCCCCGAGAGCAGGATCTCGGGCACCTCCCAGCCGCGATAGCTGGCCGGCCGCGTGTAGTGCGGATACTCGGGAGCGCCTTCCAGTGCCGAGCTGAAGGACTCCTCGACCGCGCTGTCGGCGTCGCCGAGGGCGCCCGGGAGCTTCCGCAGGACCGCGTCGCAGATCACCATCGCCGGCAGCTCGCCCCCGGCGAGGACATAGCGGCCGATCGAGATCGCGTCGTCGGCCAGGTGCTAGACGACGCGCTCGTCGAAGCCCTCATAGCGGCCGCAGAGCAGCGCCACGTGCTGCTCGTCCGCCAGTTCTGCCGCCAGCGCCTCGTCGAAGAGCCGCCCCGACGGGGCGAGCGCGATCTTGCGGATCCCGCCCCGCGCGCCCCCATAAGCGGCCTCGATCGCGGCGTCCACGACGTCGACGCGCATCACCATCCCGGCGCCGCCGCCGTACGGAGCGTCGTCCACCTGCCCGGCGCTCAGCGGCGTGGTCTCACGGTAGTTGCGGAAGCGGAGCTCGCTCCCGGCGAAGAGCGCGTTCGAGACGTGGCGCTGGCGGACGAACCACTCGAAGTGCTCCGGGAAGAGCGTGAAGACGTCGATGCGCACTAATCGAGGATGTCGACGACGACGCGCTTCTCCTCGCGGGTCGCCGCGGCCTTCATCACCGAGCGCAGCGCGTTCGCGACGCGCCCGCCGCGGCCGATCACACGTCCGAGATCGTCCTCGGCGACCTCGAGCTCGAGCACCACCTCGCCATCGATCTCCTCGACCTCGTTCACCTCGACCGAATCGGGATCGGCGACCAGCGAACGTGCGAGGAACTCGAGCAGATCGCGCATTCGTGCCGCGCTAGGTGCCGGTCGACTGGATGCCCTTGGTGCGGAGCAGGGTCGCGACCGTTTTCGTCGGCCGGGCCCCCTTGTCCAGCCAGTGCTTCGCCCGATCCTCGTCGATCACGATCAGCGACGGGTCGGGCTGTGGGTTGTACTGGCCGATCGTCTCGATCGTCCGGCCGTCGCGCGGTGAGCGCTGGTCGGCGACCACGACGCGCCAGATCGGGTTCTTCTTCGAACCCACCCTGCGAAGTCTGATTCTCACGGACATGCGGCGGAGGAGGTTAGACGATGCCCGGAGCTATCTCATGCCCCGCATGAGCTGCTGGGGGTCGGGCATCTTGCCCTCGGAGAGCTGCTTCATCAGCTTGTTCATCTGGCCGAACTGCTTGACGAGGCGGTTGACCGCCTGGACGGTCG